>JBJKRD010000096.1:0-9699 GCA_046704925.1 Opitutaceae bacterium
GGGCGAGGCTGAGCAGGCCGCCAGCATCGCCCCAAAGCCGGCGCGACCAGAAGAACAGGCACACGCCGAACCCGACGCCGAGCAACAGGATCATGGCCCGACAGGGCCGCACGATCGCCTGCCAGGAGTTGCCCGGACGAAACAGCAGCAATTGACCCAAGTCCTGGCCGCGGGCCACGCCGGCATCGATTTCGGGCAGCGTCGGGAAGGCCGGCCGCGTCCAGAGGAGCGGGAGCGCCATCCACCGTTGCGAGAGCACAAGATTCCCCGTGGGCAGCTTGGGCTTGTCCGGCTCCCACCATGCGTAACCGCTGGCGATGTGCCCGGGTTCGTCGAAGGCGGGCGAGGCAGTCCAAGCGGTCCAGCCGGCCAGCAACGTGAACAACAGCAGCAGACCGGCCGCGGCGGCCGGCACGAGCCAGCGGCGGGCCGGACGAGGCGAGTCGCCGTCCGATGCCATGGCCGGCTCCCGGCCGGGCGGGGACGGAGGCGTGGCAGGATTCGTGAATGACAGCACGGCGTAGGGCGACACGTAGCCGAGCTGGCGTTCCGCGTAGTGGCGGGCCCGGCGTATCAATCACGATGGGGACCGGCAAGCGGGAAATGAGACGCAGCGCGGCGGAGGCGCCGGCGATGCATTCTGAGCCCACGGCCGCCGCGCGGGAAACGCTCAACGCCCAAGGTCGAACACCCAACGCTCAGCGGGGAAGCCGACCGGCCTATCGGCCGTCGCGATCGGTTTCGGGCCACGAACCCGCGCGGAGCGCGGGTTCCACCGGAAGCGTCCTTTGGGCCGGCCCGGGTGGAGCCCGCACTCATTTGCGCGCCGAAGCCCTGCGAAGGCGGCCGTGCGGGCTGCCTTCGAAATCTCCCGCCGCCGCCGGGGGACAATTGGTTTGACAGGCTCGGAGGCGGGCCCTCACTTAATCGCCCTTTATGAAGGTGATTTCCTCGCTCAAATCCGCCAAGAAGCGCCACCCGGACTGTCAGGTGGTCCGCCGCCGCGGCAAGGTTTACGTGATCAACAAGACCGACCCCCGCTATAAGGCGCGGCAAGGTTAAGCCACCTGTATATCAACCATTTCCGCCGTGAAATCCGAAGGCCATCCCCCGCTCAACAACGTCTGCTTCCTTGATGTCGCCACCGGCCGACGCTTCCTCACCCGATCGACGGTGAAGTCGAGCCGCAAGGAGAACATCGATGGCGTTGAGTACCATTTGGTTTTGCGCGACGTGACCATGGATTCGCATCCCGCCTACACCGGCGAGAAGCGCCTCGTGGACGCCGCGGGCCGGGTCGAGAAATTTACCTCGAAGTTCAAGCGCGGTCAAAAGGGCGCCAAGAAGTAAGGCGGCACCATTTTCCTCCACAGAACCCTCCGTGCGAGCGGAGGGTTTTTTTTCGCCGGACGGGCTGCGGCGGACGCCGAAACACGGCCGGCTTGACCCGGCTTGCGGGGGCGGTCTGAGTGACCCGATCATGCGCATCCGTGCCTTCCAGGGCCTGGTTCCTCCTCCTGAATTCGCGGCCGAGGTCGCGTGCGTGCCGTACGATGTCGTCGACACGGCGGAGGCGCGGGCGCTGACGGAGGGCCGGCCGCGGAGCCTGTTGCACGTGGATCGGGCTGAGATCAACCTGCCGCCCGGCACGGATCCCTATTGCGACGCGGTTTACGCCCGGGCGCGCGAGAACTTCCTGCGCTTCCAGCGCGACGGGGCGCTGGTGCGGGAGCCGATTCGTTGCCTGTATCTCTACCAGCAGCAGATGGGATCCCACCGCCAGCGCGGCCTGGTCGCCGTCTGCCACGTCGACGATTACGATGCCGGGCTCATCAAAAAGCACGAGAAGACGCGCCGCGACAAGGAGGAGGACCGCAGGCGCCTGATCGACGCCATCGGCGCGACGACCGGCCCGGTTTTCCTGACCTACCGCGACGATCCCGGGCTGACGGCACTGACGGAGGCGACCGTCCGCCAGGCGCCGCGGAACGACTTCACCGCGCCCGACGGTATCCGTCACACGGTCTGGCGGATTCCCGGCGGAACAGAGTGGGTCCGCGGATTCGAGAAGGTGCCGGCCCTCTACATCGCCGATGGCCATCACCGGGCGGCCAGCGCGGCCCGGGTGGCGCACCTGCGGCGGGATCGCAACCGGCACCACACCGGCACCGAGGACTACAATTGGTTCTTGTGCGTCATTTTCCCGGCCGGCGAGTTGAAGGTGCTGCCCTACAACCGGCACGCGCTCGATCTGAACTGGCACTCGCCGGATTCCCTGTTCGAGAAGATCCGCGCGGTCTTCGGCGTGGAGGAGAACGCGGCGCCGGTGCCGCCGGCGGCGGGCCGCATCAGCATGTACGTCGGCGGCCGCTGGTACGCGCTGCGCTGCCCGGTCGACCCGGCGGCCGATCCGGTGGCGCGCCTCGATGTGAGCGCGCTGCAGGACCGCCTGCTCGCGCCCATCCTGGGCATCGACGATCCGCGGACCAGCCGGCGCATCGAATTCATCGGCGGGATCAAGGGCACCGGGGAACTCATGAAGCGGGTCGACGCGCAGGGCGGTGCGGCGTTTTCGATGCATCCGGTCTCGGTGTCGCAGCTCATGGACATCGCCGATGCCGGCCAGATCATGCCGCCGAAGAGCACGTGGTTCGAGCCCAAGCTGCGCTCGGGGCTGTTCATCCACACCTTCTAGGCGCGGAGCCACTCCCTCACCGGTTCCTGCAGTATTCGCGCCCCTTCCTTGGATCCGTGGTGGGATCGACGGTACCGCAGAGGTTGAAGGGACGCGGCGACGGTCCGGGGTGGAGCCCGCGCTCCGCGCGGGCTTCGTGGACGCCATACCCGGCTTCGGGCGCCTTCGTGGTTGAGTCATTGCCGCTGCACGGACGGGACGGCCGGCGCGTCCGCCCGCGGCAGTTGACATTCCCGATCGTCCGGGCGACCTAAGGACGGAGGACGACCATGTCGCGACGATATTGGATGCTGATGTTGGGATTGACGGTGTTGACGGCCGGCTCGCCGCTGGCGCGCGCCGGCGACACACACGCCAACGAGACCAGGCCGCGGCAGATCGCGCAGGGCCGCGAGGTGAACCTGGCGCACTACCTCGTGTCCGGAAAGACGACGGTGTTCGACTTCTACAGCCGGCATTGTCCGGATTGCGAGGCGATCGCCCCGCAGGTCGAGAAGCTGCATGCCGCGCGCGACGACCTGGCGGTGGTGATGGTCGACATCGACCGCCCGGGGGCGAAGCGCATCGACTGGCAGTCGCCGGTGGCGCGCCAATACCACTTGCAGGAGATTCCCTGCTTCAAAGTCTACGGGCCGGACGGCCGGCTCGAAGCGGAGGGTGACAAGGCGTACGCGCTGGTGACGGGCTGGTTCAAGTAGGCGAAACGGTCGATTCGTTTTGCCATTCGCGCAGAGCCCGTTTGGGTCAGGGCATGCGCCCCCGGGCATGGCGACGAATCTGGCTGCTGCTGTTGATCGGTGCGACGGCGGTGGCGCTGCACGGGGCGGCGTTTGGTCCCCACCGGGAGCCGGCGGCCCCGTTTCCCACGCCCTTGGACGGCTACGGCGATGCGGGGGTGAAGGGCGTGGGCGATGTCCTGGCCGGGCGGATCGCGGCCGAACCGTTCAACCTCGCGGCGACCATCATCTTTTTGCTGGCGGTGGTGCACACGTTCCTGGCCGGCCGGATCCGCCACTGGGCCCATGCGGTGGAGGAGCGGCATCGGGAGCGCCTCCGGCAGGTGGGGCGCCGCGAGACGGGCACCGACGCCGACGAGGACGGGGTGGTGGATGAAGTGAGCTTCGGCGGCCAGATGCTGCATTTCCTGGGCGAGGTGGAGGTGATCTTCGGCATCTGGGTGGTCGCGCTGGCCGCGGCCATCACGTGGTTCAAGGGCTGGGACACCGCGGTCTATTACATCGGCGAGAAGGTCAACTACACCGAACCGATGTTCGTGGTGGTGATCATGACGATGGCGGCGACCCGGCCGATCGTCCGCCTCGCCGAGCAGAGCCTGCGCGGCATCGCCGCGCTCGGACGCGGTTCGCCGGCCGCCTGGTGGCTGGCGATCCTGATCTTCGCCCCGGTGCTCGGCTCGCTGATCACCGAGCCGGCGGCGATGACGATCGCCGCGCTGCTGCTGGCGAAGCAGTTCTACGACCTGCAGCCCGCGGCCCGGCTCAAGTACGCGACAATCGGCCTGCTGTTCGTGAACGTGTCGGTCGGCGGCACGTTCACCCATTTCGCGGCGCCGCCGGTGCTGATGGTGGCGGGGCCGTGGAAATGGAGCCTCGCCTTCATGTTCCTGCACTTTGGCTGGCGGGCCGGGATCGGCATCGTGATCTCCACGTTCCTGTACTTCGTGGCGTTCCGCCGGCAATTGCTGGCGTTGCGGCCGGCCGGGACCGACGCTGGAGCGGTCCGCCTGCGGTGGCCGGACCGGACCGACCCGATCCCCGCCTGGATCACCCTGGTGCATGTGCTGTTCCTCGGCTTCACCGTGTGGCAGGCGCATGAGCCGGTGCTGTTCGTCGCCGGCTTCCTCTTCTTCCTCGGCTTTGCGCAGGCGACCGCGCACCACCAGAACCGGATCGACCTGCGCCCGGCGCTGCTGGTCGGGTTCTTCCTCGCGGGCCTGGTCAACCACGGCGGCGTGCAGGGTTGGTGGCTGCAGCCGGTGCTGAAGAGCCTGGACCGGACCCAGCTCATGCTTGGCGCCACGCTGCTCACGGCGTTCAACGACAACGCGGCCATCACCTACCTGGCCACGCTGGTGCCCAATTTCACCGAGGCCCTGAAATACGCCGTGGTGGCGGGCGCGGTCACGGGCGGCGGCCTGACCGTCATCGCCAACGCCCCCAATCCGGCGGGCCAGGCGATTCTCCACCGGTATTTCCGCGACGGGATCTCGCCGCTCTGGCTGGCCGCGAGCGCGTTGGTGCCGACGATCATCGTCGGCTGCTGCTTCATGCTGTGGTGAGGGCGCGGCCGAGAAACAGGCTGGCGACGCCGCGCGGAATGGCTTCATTTCTCCCACCATGCAATCCCGGCCGGCCATCAATCCGAACCTGCCCGCCACCGGCACGCCCAAACGAATCGGTTTCATTTCGACGCGCTTCCACGGCACCGACGGCGTGACGCTCGAGGCGCGCAAATGGGCCCGCATCCTGGAAAAAATGGGCCATTCCTGTTTCTGGATGGCCGGCCTCCTCGAATGTCCGCAGGACATCTGTCACCTCGCGCCGCTGGCCCACTTCGACCATCCGGAAGTGCGCGATCTGCAGGCGCGCTTGTTCGGGGTCACCGTGCGCACCCGCGAAACGACGCGCCGGATCCAGGACATCAAGGTCCGGCTGAAGGACGAGATCTACCGGTTCATCGAGCGGTTCGGCATCGAGGTGCTGGTGCCGGAGAATATCCTGGCCATTCCCATGCACGTGCCGCTCGGCCTGGCCATGACCGAGGTGATCGCGGAGACGACGCTGCCCGCGATCGCCCACCACCATGACTTCGCCTGGGAGCGCGAGCGGTTCATTCTCAGCTCGGTCAACGACTACCTGCGGGCTGCGTTCCCCGGGGCCATGCCCCGGGTCGAGCACGTGGTCATCAACTCGATGGCCCAGAAGGAGCTCGCGCGCCGCTGCAGCCTGCCCTCGGCGATCATCCCCAACGTGCTGGAGTTCGAGGCGCCGCCGCCCGCCATCGACGATTACAATCGCGACTTTCGCCAGGAGATCGGCCTCCGGGCGGACGACATCCTCATCCTGCAGCCCACGCGCGTCGTCCAGCGCAAGGGCATCGAGCACGCCGTCGAACTGGTGCGCCGCCTCAAGGACCCGCGCGCGAAGCTGGTGGTCTCCCATCCGGCGGGCGACGAGGGCAACGTCTACATGGCGATGCTCAAGGACCGCATCGCCGACGCCGGCATCGACGTGCGTTTCATCGCCGACCGGGTCGGCGAAACCCGCGGCATCAACGCCGGGGGCCGGAAGGTTTACACGCTGTACGACGTCTATCCGCACGCCGATCTCGTGACCTACCCGAGCCTGTACGAGGGCTTCGGCAATGCCTTCCTCGAGGCGATCTATTTCGGCAAACCGGTCGTGGTGAACACGTACTCGGTCTACGCGCGCGACCTCGATCCGCTCGGGTTCAAGACCGTGGAGATGTCGCAGCTCGTGTCCGGGGAGACGGTGGAACAGGTGCGCGCCGTCCTGCGCGATCCGGTGCTGCGCGAGGAGTGGGCCCAAACGAACTTCGCCCTCGGGTTGAAGTATTTCTCCTATTCGGTGGCCAGCCGCAAGCTGACCGCCCGCCTCGCGAACCTCTTCGGCGAGGGTTTCTAGCCGGCCCGCACCCAGCGGGTGGCCCACGGCCCCACGCGCACGCCGCCCGCAACCGCGGCGGTTTCGTCCTGGGCCAGCGGCAGCAGATCCGTTTGCCGGGCGAAGCCGTGGCGGCGCAGTGACGCTCCGTCTATGGTGACGGGGTCGCCGCTGACGTTGTGCAGACACAAGACGCGCTCCGCGGCGTCGGGCGTCCCGCGGACCACCGCGAAAAGACGCGGATCCAACTCGAGCACCTGCTGCGGCGCGGCGGGCGCGAAGGCGGCGTGCCGGCGCCGGACGCCCAGCAGCGCCCGGAAACCCGTGAAGACATGAGCACGCAGCGAGGCGGGATCGGCCAGGTCGGACTCGAGGTTCGCGCGTTCGAGTCTGGCCCGGTTGATCCGGCGCTTGATCCCGCTGGTCGCGGCCGCGCCGGGATCGCCGCGCGATCCGAAGAGGGAGTGGAAATAGAGGCCCGGGACGCCCTGGAGGCTGAGCATGACCGCGTGGGCGGTGAGGAACCTGCGCGCCGCCAGGGCCGGGGGTTCGCCGCCGGCGGGATCGGAGAGCGCGTCGAGGAAGTTGATGTTCATCTCGTACGGACTTTCCGTGCCGTCGGGGTTGGACTTGTTCGAGATGAAGCCGCCGTGGGCGCGGACCCGTCCGACCAAGGCGTCGATCTCCGGCGCGGCCAGGATGCCGCGCGCCGGGTTCAGCCCGATCCCATCGTGGGAGGCGAGGAAATTGAAGAAGGTGACCCAGGCGGTGGGAGGGGCGAGCGTCTGCGCCCAGCGGGTGAGGGTGGCGGCGTTTCCCGTTTGCAGGGAGTGCAGCACCAGCGGCGCGAGGGCGAAATTGTAGACGAGCTGGGCCTCGTTGCGCCCGTCCCCGAAATAACAGACGTTATCGACGTGCGGCACGTTGGTCTCCGTGATCAACAGGACCGGCGGCCCGGCCTCGTCCAGCACCGTCCGCAGCAACTGGATGATCCGGTGGGTCTGGGGCAGGTGGAGGCAGGTGGTGCCGGGCTCCTTCCCCAGGAAGGCGATGGCGTCGAGCCGGATGAAACGGGCGCCGCGGGCGACGTAGAAAAGGAGGACCTCCAGCACCCGCAGCAACACCTCGGGATTGCGGAAATTCAGGTCGACCTGGTCGGCGCTGAAGGTCGTCCAGATCCGGCGGGGTCCGCCGGCGGCGGGGAACTCTGTGAGGAGAGGCCGGGCGCGCGGCCGGATCACCCGGGACAGGTCGGGCCGGCCCGCGACGGCGATGAAGAAATCGCGCCACGCGGGCTCGTCGTGCAGGAAGCCGCGGAACCAGGCGCTGCGGGCGGACAGATGGTTGAAGACCGCATCGAACATCAGGTCGAAGCGGGCGCCGATCCGGGCCACATCGTCCCAGGTGCCGCAGGCCGGATCGACCGCCAGGTAGTCCTCGACGGCGAAGCCGTCGTCCGAGGACCAGGGATAGAACGGCAGCAGGTGCAGGCCACTGACCACGCCGTCGAGCCGCCGGGCGGCGAAGTCGGCCAGCGTCCGGAGGGGCGCCTCTCCGGCCGCGCGCACCTGGTCGGCGTAGGTGATCAGCAGGGCATCACGCTCCGTCAGCGGCAGGCCCTGGCGCGGGGCGGCGGGTCGGCCGCGCTCGGCGGCGAAGCGCGCCAGCATTTGGCGCACCCGCTGTTCTAGCACCGGGGCGGGGGCGGGCCCGTAAAGGTACTCCAAATGGCTGAAAAGCGGGGAGGGGATGACTGGCGGGCGCGCCCGCACCGGACGACGGCGGCCGGCGGACCGCCGCCGAACCGTGACCGGGGGCGCCACCTATTCGTTGTCGATCCGCACCGCCTCCAGGAGTTCGCCGAAAAATCCCGGGAGCGCCGACTGGATGCGATTCCAGTTCGAGATGAGCGGCGTCCAGAGCGGGTCCTTTTGAAAGGCCTCGGTGGCGGCGCGGATGGCGCGGACGAAAGTGTTCACGGCGCGCTCCTCGTCGTGGCGCGGGTAGTGGAGGCCGTTGATGGCCGAATCGGCGGAATAGAAGCGCAGGGTGTCCTCCGCCTGGCGATTGTAGGCGCTGAGGAGGGTGTCGAAAAGACCGGCGTCGAGCTTGATGCCTTCGGCGGCCATGCGGCGGTAGAGTGACTTCACAATGTCGACGGCCATCCGGTTGAGGCCGCGGTCGGGATCGCGGGGCGAGAGCTCCTGGTGCTTGTGGTCGTAGACGTCGCACAGCTCGGCCTGGCAGATGCCCCGCGGCGCGCAGTTGCGGAACACCTCGGCGAGCAGCCCGACCTCGAGCGCCCAGTCGTACGGAATGCGCACCCGGCGCACCAGGTCGAGATCGAGGGCGAACTCGCCGGCGAGGGGGTAGCGGAAGGTGTCGAGATAGACCAGGAACGGATGGGTGCCGAGGATGCTCTTCAGGGCGCGCAGCAGCGGCGTGACCAGCAGGCGCATGACGCGGCCGTTCAGCTTGTCGGAGACCCGGGCGTAGTAGCCCTTGCAGAAATCGAAGCCGAAGCTGGGATGGGCCACGGGATAACAGAGGCGGGCGAGCAGCTCGCGGCTGTAGGTGGCGATGTCGCAGTCGTGCACCGCCACCATCCGGGCGTTCTCGCTCGCCAGCACGTAACCGCAGCAGATCCACACGTTGCGGCCCTTGCCCCCGGGACCGGGGTTCAACTCCGCCTCGTCGAGCTTGCGGAAGAGCGCCTGCATGCGCGGTCCGTCGTTCCACAGCAGGGTGGGCTTCTGCGGCAGTTGCGAAAAGATCCGCTGCGCCCGCCGCCAGTCGCGCCGGCGCGTGACGCCGTCGATGCCGATCACGATCTGCTCGATGTAGGGGACGCTCTTGAGCTCGCGGATGATGCCACGCAGCGCGGGCGTGCCCAGCTCGCGCAGATGGCACGGCAGGACCAGCGCGATGGGAGTTTCCTCGGCGTAGCGGACCAACTCCTCTTCCAGGCGCTGGACGTTTGGCTGGCCGAGGCGATGCAGCGTCGCGATGGCCCCGGTTTGGAAGAAGTCAGCCATCGGAGGTGGATCCTGACGCCGAGGCCGGGCCGCGGGCAAGCGGGGAATTCGCGGCGGATACGAAAGGCTTGGCGCGGTGGCCCGGCCGGGCGAAACTGCGGATCCGGTGAAGCTGGTCGTGGTGCATTTTCACTTTCGCCCGGGCGGCGTGCGGCGGGTGATCGAACTCGCGACGCCGGCGCTGGTGCGCGCGCTGCGGCCGCGGGTAACCGGGGTCGAGCTGATCGGCGGCGAGCGCCCGGCGGCGACCTGGCTCGACCATATCCGCGGCCTGCTGGATCCGGTGCCGGTGACGGTGCGGGCGTGGCCCGGCTTTGGCTACGAC
>JBJKRD010000097.1:0-16378 GCA_046704925.1 Opitutaceae bacterium
TTGGCGAAGATGGGAGTGACGTCCCATTTGAATTCGGCAGGAATATCGGCGCGATTGCGGGTCATGGCCATGGCGGGGGCGAACGTGAGCAGAACGAGAACAAGGTTCGCAACGGCAGAACCGCGAAGCAGGGAGGAAGGCGGAGATGCAGATTGCATGGGCGGGGACGATGACGGGTGTCCCACCCGGCGTCCAGCCGGGGTTGGCACCCCCGGCACGCCGCCGCCGCTGCACTCGCCGCTTGACCTGCGCGCGCCAACGCCTGTCCTGCGTGTCATCCCATGATCCGCGGCCTGGTCTTCGACTTCGACGGTCTCATCCTCGACACCGAGACCCCGCTCATTGATGCCTGGGCGGCGCTGCACGAACGCGCCGGACTAGTCTACGCGCGCGACGACGCCCATCGCCTGGTGGGACATGTGGAGGTGGAATTCGACCCTTGGACGGCCTTTGGGCCGACCGCCGACCGCCAGGCATTGGATGAGGAACACCGCCGGCTCACCCGTGAGTTCGTAACCCGGCAGCCGGTTCTTCCCGGCGTCCTCGACTGCCTGCACGAGGCCCGGACACGCGGACTGAAGCTCGGGGTGGCCTCAAATTCGAGCCACCGCCATGTCGATGGCCACCTTTCCCGGCTGGGACTGCGGACCCTCTTCGACCTGATCTGCTGCCGCGAGGATGTGGCCGCCGGCAAGCCGGCGCCCGACCTCTACCTGACGATCACGCGCCGGCTCGGCGTGGCACCGTCCGAGGCCATGGCTTTTGAGGATTCGACGGCGGGCACGCTGGCGGCCCGCGATGCGGGCCTGTGGGTGGTCGCGGTGCCCAATCCCTCGACGCACGGGCACGATTTCAGCGCCGCGCACATCGTGCTCGCCTCGCTGGCGGACACGATGCTGTCGCGGTTGCTCGAACGTTGTGCCGGCGCCGGCGGCAACGGGTGATCGGGTGTCGCCACCCAGCCACCCTACTGCGGGAGCTCAACCAGGTGTCCGTTCGCCATCCGGATTCGCAGCGGCTGACCGCTGTGGAACTTCAGGGCCCGGTAATTCTCCCCGGCCACCGGGTGGATGCTTTTGATGTATTTGTCGGGCCCCACAAGGTCGTCGTAGGTCGCGGTGTCCACCCCGTGCTCCAAGTAGTATTGATCCGCCGCCGCCCTCAGCATGCGCAGGTTGTTGAGGACTGTCTTCTCCTGCGAGGCCTGGCGCACTTTCTGAAAGGCGGGGATCGCCATCGCCGCCATCACGCCGACGGTCACCGGGTTGTAGATTGCGACCATGGCCAGATCGCGTTTGAGCGAGCGATTCAAATGCGAGCGGATGAGAATGCCGTCGGGAAGATTGGTGCGCACGGTCACCAGCGGCTGATCCACCACCGGCATCTGGTTCGTGACCATCTGCAAAACCTGTCGGACCTGCGGCGGGACGTCGGGATTAAGACTGGCCAACTCGCGGAGGCGCGCGAAGAGCCGCGGGCTGCAGTAGGTCAGGCCATTTCCCTCGCTCCCCACCGAAGCCAGCGCCCGCTTGAACTCGGGGGCCTGGTCAAGGCCGGCGGTGCGTTGCTGACACTCCAGCAGAAACTCGCGCGAGGTGGCCAGATAGAACGTCGTACCCTCGATCGCCACGACCGGCTGCAGGTCGGGCACCGGCAGTGGAATCTTGAGCGTATAGAGTTTCAGCGATCCCTCCTGCGACGGCGCCAACAACGGCAGTTTGGCCAACGCCCCTTCCAGGGTGGCGCCGATGCCATCGATCCGCACCAGGAGTGAAAAAGCCGGAATCGTGACCGGCTTGGGCCCCGGCAACGTGAAGTTTTTTTTCGGATCAAACCGCAGCACCGTGACGGTCCGGCCCTTGAAACCATTGATCAGGTCCAGGACCGAAAACCCCAATTGCTGCCGCGTCCCCCCGAGTTTGGCGTCGATCATGTTTGCCACGCTGTCGCCAGCGACCTGGGCGACCACCCCCTTCAGCGTCGTATACACGGCCGGCAGGTCCACCTCGGATTCGCTGAAAAAATCCGCGTCGGGCGGCGCCAGTTTGGCCTCAAGGAATGGTCCCGGCGGGCCGCCCAGGCTCGCGAGGAGACCGTGCCGCCCCTGCGGCGTGTAAAAGAACACGTTGTCCCGGAATTCACCGCCGCCGGCCGGCACCGAGCTGAGCCCGAATGCCTTGACGTCATTAAGCCCGAGAATCGCGAAAAGCTTCTTGTAGTCCTGCTTGAGAAATGCCGCCGCCATCGGCTGGCTGGCGGCCGCATTCTCCGAGATCAAGTGCAAATCCGTGGCGAGCTTGTCGGCATCGCCATCGACATCGGCATAAAGGTACAGCGTGCCGCCCAGCTCCAGATGGCGGTTGACCGCCTCAAAGCTTGGGCTGCGCTCCGGTGCCGGCACCAACGCCACCGATGCCGACTTCTTCCCGCAACCCGCAATGGCCAGAATTCCGGCCACGAGCAAACCACCGACAGCTTCTCGTCTCATGGTCCATGATGGCTAACGCATGGGGCACAATGCGAAAAGCGGAAAATTGTCCGCCGGCGGTGTTTCCGCCGCGCGCAATTGCGTTCGACCAATTCCTCCGATCCGGTCAAACCACGGGGGAACCGGATGCAGGACATTCCCCGCTACAACGTGCTCGGCGTCGGCATCTCCGCCCTCGACCTCGGGACGGCGCGCGCGTTTCTTCTCGAGGCCCTGGCCGAGCGGCGGAAGGGCTACGTGTCCACCGCCGACGCTCGGGTCGTCAACCTCGCCGCGTCCGCTCCGGCCCTGCGCGCCGCGCTGAACGCCTCTTTGCTGACTACTCCCGACGGCATGCCGCTCGTATGGCTCGGGCGGTGCCAGGGTCATCGCGCGGTCGGCCGCGTCTACGGTCCCGACCTGCTGCTGGCGATGTGCGAGGCGACGTTGGCCACCGGCCACTCCCATTTCTTCTATGGCGCCGCGGCCGGGGTGGCCGAGGCCCTGGGCCGGCGGCTGCAAGTTCGCTTTCCCGGATTGCGCATCGCCGGTGTCTTTGCCCCACCGTTCCGCCCGCTGTCTCCCGGCGAACAAGCCGACCTGGCCGCCCGCGTATCGGCCGCCCATCCCGATTTTTTCTGGGTGGGACTGGGCGTGCCGGAACGCGAGGAATTCATGCGCGAATTTCTTCCGCGCCTCGACACGACCCTGATGATCGGCGTGGGCGCCGCGTTCGACCTTCTGGCGGGGCGGGTGCCGCAGGCTCCCCGTTGGATGCAGCGCTCCGGCTTGGAATGGCTGTACCGCCTTGGCGTCGAGCCCCGACGCCTCGCGCCCCGCTACGTCCGCCACGGGCCGCCCTTCCTGTTGCGCGCCGCCGCCCAGCTCTGCGGCCTCCGCAAGTACCCCCTGCCCGATCGCTCGGAAGCCGGTTGACCGCCGACCCGCGGCCGCCAGCAGAATCTAGAGCAGCTCGCGCTGCCGGAGCGCGTCGCGTTTTCCCGGGTTGAGCGTGCTCATTTCCAACAGCCAGCCGGTCGACTTGTCCGCCGCCGCCGGTTCCGCCACCAGTCGGGCCAACAGCAACGCCCCGGCCAGCGCATCGTACAGGGCGGCATGATAGCGCCGGCGGCCAGCCGGACACGAGGATGCGGCCCGCTCGTCGAGCGCCGACTGCAATCCGCATGCCGCGATCAGCTCCTCCAGCCGGCCCGACGGCATCTGCGGGCAGAGCTGGGCATAAAGTCGTCCGGTGTCGACCCACGGGCCCCATTCGACCAACCGCCCGCCCGGCCGCGCGAAGTCCGGCGCGGAGCGCGGATAGGGCCACACTGATTTCAGCAGCGAGTTCTCCACCTGGGCGAAATGCGCCGCCAGAGGACCGCGCTCGCGGAGCGCGGCGAAGAAATCCCAGTCGGCCGCCAGGGGTTCGGCGGCAGCCACGTCGACCCCGCGCAGACCGTGCACCGCGGCGTCCTCCGGACGCACCGGGCCGGTGGCGCGGCACAGCCGGGTCCGGGTGTCGAAAATCTCCGGGCCCCGCAGGGCGACCACTCCGTACTCCAGCACCCCCGAGGTCAGGCTGCCCTCGAAATCGATGAAGAAGATCGGCTGCTCCGTCCACCGCATAACCCGCAAAACTCACCCAAAGCCGACCGGCTGCAATGCGAATCCGAACCGGAATTTATTTTCGTGTCATTCGCCCCTTTCGCGGCGACGATCCGCGAGGTGGAACTCGGGATTTATCGCGAATTCATGCGTGAACTTGCCGTCCGGAGCGGCGAGCTTATCCGACCGTATTTCGCCAGCCCCAATCTCGCCGTCGAGACCAAGTCCGATCTGACTCCCGTCACCGCCGCCGACCGCGGGGCCGAGGAACTGATGCGCGGGATGATTCGCGCCCGCTTTCCCGGCCACGGCATCCTGGGCGAGGAATTCGGCGCCGAAAACACCGAAGCCGAATTTGTCTGGGTGCTCGATCCGGTGGACGGAACCCGGGCTTTTGCCGCCGGCTGCCCGTTGTTTGGAAGCCTGGTCGCCCTTTGCCATCGCGGCCAACCGCTGCTGGGAGCAATCCATCAGCCGCTCTTGGAGCAATTCTTGCTCGGCGACGGCAATCGGACGACGCTCAATGGCCGCCCGGTGCGAGTGCGCGCCGCGGCGCAATTTGGTGAGGCCAGCCTTTTGTGCAGCGACCTGTCGACGCCGGCCATGCATCAGAACGGCGCCGCCTTTGCGGCCCTCTGCCGCCGGGTCAAGCAGGTGCGGACGTGGGGCGACTGTTACGGCTACCTGCTGCTGGCCACCGGCGGGGCGGACATCATGTGCGATCCGGTGATGAATCCCTGGGATATCGCGGCCCTGATTCCGGTAATCCGCGGCGCCGGCGGCATCATCACGGACTGGCAGGGACGCGACCCCGTCCGCGGGACCTCGATCGTGGCGGCGGCGTCCTCCCTGCATCCGCAGGTGATCGCCGCCCTGAATCCGTGATCGAGCCCGCCGGATCCGGGCGTGCCTGGTCGCCGGCGATGACCGGGCCCGCCGTTATTGGCGGCGCGACCGAGGGCGGTCCGGCCGCCATTCAGCCGTGATGACCGAGGTGAACCCGCCGCGCGCCTTCCAGTCCGAGATCACGGTGAGCCGCCGCGGCCGCAGGAGTGCACCCAGATCGTCGCAGATGCGGTTGGTCACCGCCTCGAAGAAGATGCCCTCGTTGCGATAGGCGTGGAAATAGAGCTTGAGGGATTTCAGCTCCACGCAGAGGCGGTCCGGGACGTAGCGCAGGGTGATGCAGGCGAAATCCGGATGACCGGTGATCGGACACAGGGAGGTGAACTCGTGATGGGTGTGCTCGATCACGTAGTCGCGATCCCGCTTGGGATTCGGAAAGCTCTGGAGGATTTTCGGGTCGGCCATCGGACCACAAGCGATAAAGCCTCCGCCGCGAGCTTAAAGCCAAAAGCACCGCGCTCCTAGAGCGCGGTCTCGATGAAGCGTTGATCGAGGATGACCGTGATTTTGATCGTGCTGGGATACTGCAGCTCTTCCTCGATGCGGTGCCGGAGCTGTTTCGCCAGCTCCTTCGCCTGCTCGTCCGTCACGGTCTGCGGGCTGACGACGACGCGCACCTCGCGACCCGCCTGGATCGCGTACGCCTGCTGCACCCCGTCCAGCGCCAGCGCCAGTTTCTCCAGGCGCTCGAGGCGCTGGACGTAGCCGGCCATGGACTCGGCCCTCGCCCCCGGCCGTACCGCGGAGATGGTGTCGGCCAGGATCACGAGGCCGGCATAAACCGTCTCCGGCTTCACCTCCTCATGGTGGGCGGCGATGGCGTTGACCACGATCGGCGTCTCGCCATGGCGCTTCACGAACTCGGCGCCGATCAAAGCGTGGCTGCCCTGATATTCGCCATCCACCGCCTTGCCGATGTCGTGCAGCAGGCCCGCCCGCTTCGCCACCTGCGGGTCCAGCCCGATCTCCGAGGCCAGCATCGAACAGAGGAAGCCGACCTCGACGGAGTGATCGAGCACGTTCTGGGTGTAGGAAAAGCGAAACTTCAGCTTGCCCAGCAGGTTGATGATCTCGGGATGCAGGCCGTTGATCTGCAGCCGCTGCACCGCCTCCTCGCCGGCCGCGACCACGTTGAATCGGACCTCCTCCCGCGCGCGATTGACGAACTCCTCAATGCTTGACGGATGAATGCGGCCATCCTTGAGCAGGTTCTCCAGCGCCTGCTTGGCGATCTCGCGCCGCATGGGATCGAAGGAGGAGATCAGCACCATCTGCGGCGACTCGTCGATCAGCAGCGTAACCCCCGTCGCCGCCTCGAACGCCTTGATGTTGCGCCCCTCGCGGCCGATGATGCGCCCCTTCATCTCCTCGCTCGGCAACTGGACGATCGTGGCGGTGATGTCGTTGTTCGGCCGGCCCGCCAGCCGCTGCATGGTGGCCACCAGGATGCGGTGGGCCTCGTGCTGCAATTCCTGCGCCGATTTCTCAAGGTTTTCCCGCCGCAGCGAGCGAATTTCGTCCTGACACTCGAGCATGACCTCCTCGCGCAACGCCTTCTTGATTTCCGCGCCGTCCATCTGCGCCATGCCTTCCAGGCGCCGCCGCACGCTTTTCGAGAGGTCGCGGATGGCATCACGCGCCTGCCGGATCGCGGCGTTTTCGCGCCCCTGTCGCTCCTGCTTTTGCTCCAGCTGGTAATCCAGCAGCGCCAGCGATTCCTCGTGCGACCGGATCTCGCGCAATTTCATCTCCACTTCGATCTCGCGCCGGTCGAATTCCCGGTTCATCTCGGCCCGCTTGGCCTGGATCTCCTCCTCGCTGCGGGCCTTCAGTTCCTGGGCCGTCACCGCCGCCTCGCGTCGCGCCACCTCCAGCAATTGCGCCGCATTCTGCTCCGCCACCCGCCGCGAATGTCGCGTGACCAGCCAGACAAGCAAAAAGCCCAAGCCCGCCCCCACGATGCTGGCCGCCACCAGCGACAACAAAATCGGTTCGTCCTGCAGAATCAGCAAGACGACGTCGGCTGCGCTTCCTGATCTCAAGACCAGCCAAGGTACTTGCCGAGCCGGAAAGATCAACCAAGTTCCCGGTGCCGGCCGCCGCCCGGTCCGTTTCAGGGGGACCGCGGCTTCTGAAAAACCGGCAGGACTTGATCAAGAACCGTCTGGAGGCGGGCCGTCGCCGCGGCGTCGCCGTCGGCCGCCCCGGTCTGCACCAGCACATAGGCCCACCGCTCGCTTCGCAGGTGCCGCAGCCGGTCGACGAGGCCCCACCACATTCGTTCCCAATTCGTCGCCACCAAACGGTCGTGACCGACGAACCAGTAGGCCACGAGCGAACGGAACGCCACCCGCCGGCCGTCCGGCAGCACAGCCTCGTGTCGCACCTGCAGCATGGTCGCGGGAATCTCCGCCCGATCCGCCCCGGAACCGCGAAAGCCATGGGAGAAACGGCGCTCGATCGTCCAGCCCTGGCCGACGAGGCAGAGTTCGGGCCGGTGTATCGAAGTCCGGTCGCGGCCGCTCAGGACGATCGAAACATAAACCTGCCGGGCCCGATCCTGCACCGAGATGTAGTTCATGCGCGAGTACCCGGTGTCGGGCGGCAGAATCGCTCGTTCCATCGCCGACACCGGCACCGCCTGGCCGATCCAATCCGGGCCCAGAAACACCGGCAACGGCACCGGCTCCCGCCCATCCGCGGCCAGGCGAATGCCGACCTCGGGACTGAGCTGCGACCCGTCGATCGCCCGGGTTGCGCCGATCACCAGCGCCGCGGCCAGCACGGCCGCCGTCGTGGGCATCCAGGCCCGGGGCCGGAGCGAACCACCCGCCTCCTCCCGCGGCACCGGTCCGCCGGTCGCCGCCCTGTCGGCCGGCTTCGCCGCCCGCTTCAGCAGCGATATTGTGGCCTGTTGCAGCGCGACCACCACGACGAACACGAGGAACCCAAACCACTCGTGGACCACGTACCCCGCGTTCTGTCCCAACCATTCCGCCGCCACGATGATCGCGAAAATCCGCACCACGTTGCCGACAAAGGCGTACGGCACGCTCAGGACGAGCAGCAGCGTCCGGACCCACCAGCTGCGGAAACTGAGATAGCCCGCCAGCAGGGAGAGAGCCGCGAGCGCCAGGAGCGACCGCACCCCCGAGCAGGCTGCGGCGACGTCATACTGGTACCCGCCGTGTGGCGAGAACAACTGGGTGCCGTTGCGCACCACCTCAAGGCCGAACCGGTGTGCAACGGCATAGGCCGCATCAATCACGTCCATGCGCAGGTAAAAGCCCAGCGTATCCAGCGCATTGAACGGGATGGCGAAGCCGAGGAATGCCAGCGGAAAGGCGCCCGCCCGCATCCAGCGGCGTCCTCCCGCCACGCCCAGCACGCCCCAGGTGAAGAACAGCAGCGCGACGATCGAAATCCGTGGCTGCTGTACCGCGTAGCCGAGCAGGTGCAGCGCCATCCCGCCCAGCATGGCGAATGCCGACGGCCAAACGGCGAACCCCGAATGGCCCTCCGCCGATCGGCCCGTCGGCCCTCGCAGTCCCGGCCTGGTCCTGAGGTTTCGCCAAAAGAGCCAGATGGCCACCGCCAGGATCAACACCCCCTGCTGGCTGTCCGCCGCCGGATCGAACCATTGATATGCCCACCACCAAAAAAGCGACCGGGTCGGGATGTACCCGAAGGTCGCGTTGCCGAAGAATTGAAAAACCAGCAAGCCGACCAGCGCACACGCGGCCGCATCCCCCCGCCCTCGGACCCATCGGCGGGCGTTCATGACGTTCCCGGGCCGATCGCCCGCAAGATGGCCTCGACCCGTTCCCTCGCCAGCTTCCCGTAGCTGAACTCACCGGCCCGCCGCAGGCCCGCGGTGCGCAGGCGTTGCCACAGGGTATCATCCGCACATATCGCAAACAACGCCCGCCCGGCGCGCTCTTCGTCGGCGAAGTCCGTGAATACGGCCGAACCGCCCGTCACTTCGCGCAGGACCGGCAGATCCTGCAGGACGCTGGGACAGCCGCACGCCATCGCCTCAAGCACGCTCCGCCCAAACGTCTCTTCCGCGGTCGCCAGAACGTGGGCGCGTGCCCCGCGGTAAAGGGCCGGCAACGCCGCGTCCTCCACCCAACCCAGAAACCGCACCTCCCGCGTCAGGCCCAGGCGGCCCGCCGCCGCTTCCGCGCGGGCGCGACCGCCGGCCCAGTCGCCTCCGGCGACCACCAATGGCATCCGGGAGCGAAGTTCCCCGGGAAGCCGGGCATAGGCGGCCAGCGCGAGTTCCAGGCGCTTGTAGGGATAGAGATTCCCCACCGTCAAGAGATAAGGCGGCGGCAGCCCCGGCCCACCCGCGGCGCCGCGGCTCTGAAAGTGATCGTGCTGCAAGCCTTCATGACTCACGACCAGTCGATCGCCCGGCGCGCGCAATTGCGCCGCCGTCCATTGCGAATTGACGACCACCAACGCGGCCCGCCCCAACCCCCGCGCCACCGCCCACCGGCGGTAGGCGCTCCGCAGATCCTTCTGCCGCAGGTGATGCAGGGCGAAGACATGCATGACCACCGGCAGTCCGGCGCGGCGCACCGGACAGAAGCCGACGGTCAACAACGCCGCCGCCCCGCGACCGCGCGCCGCCGGCGCCACGCGAAAGTGATCCGCCCAAAGGCGCCTCGCCAGCCGGTCGTTGGCGGGAAAATCGCGCACGATCTCGACGCGCCCGTCCTCCGCCGGCCACGGCTGGCGCGGGCCCGCAAACACCAGCCATCCCAGATCGGGATACTCCTGCAACGCCGCCGTGACAAAGGCCGGAAACAATGTCGAGAGGCCCGTGGGCCGCCGCGGATCCTCGCACAGGATGGAAAGCGCGAGCTTCATGGCGCGATCCGCTGGAGCGATTCGTACACGTGCCGCCATTCGCGTGCGACCACCGGAGCAGTAAACCGCCGCGTGTCTTCGGACGTGATACTCACGGATTGCCAGGACGCGGGAGCCAGCAGGCCGGCGATTCGGCGGGCGAGGTCCGCCGGGTCGCCGCTGCGAAACAGCCATCCGGTCCGGCCCGGGCTCACGATGTCCGCCGCCCCGCCCGAGTCGGCCGCCAAGACCGGCACGCCCGCTGCGAGCGCCTCGACGACCGCGACCGAAAACGGTTCGTTGCGCGACGCCACCACCAGTGCGTCGACGTCCCGCAACAAGGCGTCGGAGGAAGCCTCCCAACCGCGCCACTCGACGCGGCCGGCGAGGCCAAGCTGGGCGGTTCGCGCACGGAGTTCGTCCGCGTATCGCCGCCCGTCGGCCCGGCCGGCGGCGTCGCCGATGTGCCGGAACTCCACCTTTTCGCGCTGCTCGGCGGGCAGACGTCGGAGGGCCTCCAGCACGAGTTCCCAATGCTTCCAGCGCACGAAGCTCCCGATCCCGCCCAAACGCAGCCAACCGGGCTGCCGCGGGGGCCGTCGTTCCGCGGACCCCGGTTCCAATACAACGCACCCCGGATGACACCCCTCCCACGACGGTTCCTTCACCCCGTAATACCGTTTCATTGCCGGACTCAGCCAAAACAGGCGTCCGGGCAACCGCCGTGCCGCCCAACGGTAAAACCATCGTTGGCGGCCGTAGCAATGCACGCTTACAGCCACCCGATGCTCACCCAAGCCGCCAAGCCAGAGCCCCACCAAAAGGCCCGCCCGGGAATGCCCGTGGTAAATCCGGCCCGCGCCGGCGCGGAGCCAGGCCCGCACCCGGCGGGCTATGCGCAGGGCCCTGACCGCGCCCGCCGGCGAGACGATGTCGGCCGCGATCGCTGGAAGCGCCATGGTCTCCAACCGTGGTGAACGCATCTGCGCAAAGCCGGGATTGACTCCGAGCACGCAGGCGAATTCCCCGGTCGACGCCAGCGCCCGGACGACGGAAAGGATGCCGCCGCGATCGACATCGCCACCGACGTAATGAAGTACGGTGCAACTGGGGCCCGCGGGCATGGCGCGGTCAGTCAAATCGGCCAACCCTCCCGTGGGAACTTCAAAACGCCGGCCGTCATACCGGGCCGAAGCACAAGAGTCGGGCGTTAGGTCCCAAGTCGCGCCACCGGCGCCGGACGGAAGTCCTGCATCGCGGCGCCCGGCGGCGACTTACCATGGGGTTTGACCCTCGCGCGGATTCCGGGAAAGCATCCCCGGAGTGGCCCGTGCCTGATGAAATCCACCCCCCCAGCCGAGTCCGGGACCCCGGCGCGTCTTCTGCCCATCACGTTAAGCCAGATCGTGGGTCTGCTCTGCGGCTTGGTGGGCGTCAAGCTGACCACGTGGCTCGTGCCGCCGTCGGATTACGGCGTTTATGGGGTCTTTCTGACGTTCACGCCCCTTGGCATGTGGGTGGTGCATGCCGGCCTCATCAAATTCGTGCTGCGGCACTGGGCCGCAGCTGAAGACCGGCCCGGGTTGCTGCGCGAAATCGGGTCGGCCGCGTTGCGCAAGACCCCCTGGCTCATCGCCGCCACGGCCATCGCCGCCGCGATCATGGCGGGGCGGGCTTGGCTGGCGGTATTCCCATTTGTCTTCCTGGCGGCCATTTTGCTCTCGGCCGGGGCGATGGCGCAGGCGGCCCTGCAAGCGGCCAGCGAGCATTGGCGGGACCTGGCGGTGTCGGGCACGGGATCGATCACCCGCTCGTTTATCCCGCCCCTCCTTTTCGCCGCCACCGGCGGGTCCGTGCTCGCGTTGTATGGAGGTTATTGCCTGCACGCCCTGGCGCTGGCGGCGGCCGGCGCGTGGATCTTGCGCGCCTACTGGCGGCGACCGGCCACCACCGCCCGGGCCCTGACCCCGGTCTATGAAGGCTCGCTTTTCACCATCCTCGCCGTCGCCGGCTGGACGCTCCTCAGCGTCAATCGCTGGATCATGGCGTCGTCTTTCGGGTCCGCCGAGACCGGCTTCTTTGTTCTCGCCGGGAATCTGGCCGCGCTGGTGCCCTCCATGCTGGGAACCATATCGCTCCAGTATTTCCAGCCCGGTTTCTTCGCCGGGGCGGGCGAATCAACGGACCGCCGCCGCGTCCTCGCCCGGCGGGTCGATCTGGTCGCGCTGGGCCACGCGGCCATTTCGATGTCCGGACTGGTGGCGCTCCGGCTGATGGCCCCGTTGCTCATCGGCCCGTTGATCCGGGAGAATTACCGCCCGGCGCTCGGGCTGCTGCTGGCCACGGGATGTTTCACCCTCGCGGTGACCACCGGCAACTTCTACCATTCCCTGCTGCTCGCCGGCCGGCGCGAACGGGCTTGCGCCCCGGTGGAGTTGACGGCCGCAGCCGTGCTCGTGGCGGGCGGACTGGTCGCCGCGACGTGCGGCGAAACGTGGTTTCTACGCTGGCTGCTGGTTTCGCCCGTGGTGCCGTGGTTGATCAACCGGCCCTTGGCCCGACGATATTATTTCAAACCGGCTTGAGGCCGAGCGCCCGCACCGGGCCGGTCAAAAAAAGACGCCAAAAAAGCCACGCCTCGCCCGGCCGCATCCGGCAGGCCCGCCCCACCGTCTTCAACGCCGCGGTCCAGCCGGACGGACCGCGACGCTCGCCGAGCAGCTTCCGCGCGTGGTAGACCGCCATCAGCGGATATCCTTCGCGAAGAAAACGGCGGGAGAATTCCGCGTAGAGCAACGGCGGAGCGGGCGGCCGCTCCCGCCACGGTCGCATTTCCGCCAGCAACGCCTCGTAATCCTCGTCGCGCCCCGCGCGACGGCGCGCCGTGCACAACCGGACGATGCACTCCTCCACCCGCCGGAGACCGCTTCCCGCCGCGCTGGCCTGTTCCGGATACCGCCGGTACTGCAGCAGAACTTCCGGCACCCCCGCCATGCGGAGTCCATCGGCCATTCTCGCCAAGGCGTCGAAATCGGCGCAAAGACGGAATTCGGGACGGTAGGGAAATCGCATGAACGTCTCCCGCCTGCCGGCATACGCCGGCGTCACCACGGGCGGCGCAAACTGGGAGAACAACGCCTGGTCCCGCGGATTCAGCAGGGAGAATTCCCGGCCCACCACCCGTCCGGCGGCGTCGATCGTCTCGGCTCGGCTGGAGACCATTGCCTGGTCCCGGTTGGCATCAAGAAACGCCACTAGCCGCTCCAAGCGCGTCGGCAGCGCCCGGTCATCGTAGTCCAGCAGCGCCAGATACTCACCCCGCGCTTCCGCGACCGCCAGGTTGTGCGCCGCCGGAATGCCGCGGTTCTCCGACAGCGACACCAGCCGGATTCGGGAGTCGCCGCCCCAATCTCCCAGCGGCGCCAGCCCGGTTCCCGTGCCGTTGTCGACCAGCACCAGTTCGAGATCCCGCCAGGATTGCCCCAATACGCTTCTCACGGCCGGCTCCAGGTGGGGCGTCACTTGATGAAACACCATCAGGACGGAGACTCTCGGCATGGTTTTCCGAGCTTGGGAGGGCGGCTCCGGCCAGGCAAGGGCGACTCCGGTTGGCATCGCCCAGCGGTGGTGCAGACTCGCCCGCGGAGCCAAAATCGGTTTTAGGTGGGCACCGATGAATCCGCGCTGGCGAAATTGGCTGGTGGCGGGCGGCAGCTCCGCGCTGGCCGTCTGGCTGGGGTGGCAGGTCGCCCACGGAACCTACCTCCTGCCGGCCCTGGCCGGGGTGATTGCCCTCGCGGCGATCCTGGTGCGTGCGGCCGGGTTGTCCGCGGACACCATTCTCGTGGGCCTGCTGCTCGTCGGATACATCGTGGGCAACCGGGGGTTCGCGCAAATCATGCCGTTGCCCGGCGTGCCGCTGTTTCCCGCCGAATGCGGACTGGCCGCGGGTCTGGGCTGGCTCCTGGTGCGCTCGGCGCTGCGGCACCGACTGCCCGGGCGCAGCGACTTCCTTAACTGGGCGCTCGTGGTGTGGCTGCTGTTGGGCACCACCCGCCTGGTCATCGACGTGCCACGATACGGCCTCGGCGCCGTGCGGGACTACGCGATGATTTACTACGCCGCCTTCTTCTTCGTCGCGCAATCCTATGCGGGCGACCGGCACGCCCGGCGTTATCTCATCGGCTGTCTCTGCCTGGCGGCGGTGTCGCTGCTGCCCGTTTACTTTCTGTTCCAAGACCACCCCATGTTCTTCTTGAACCGATTGACGTTGCGCGGCGTGCCCTTGATCTACCTGAAATACGATCTGGCCGCCGCGTTTCTCGCCGCCGGTTCGCTGATCGTCTTCTTCGCCGCGGGCGGGCGTCATCGTCTTTGGGCCTGGCCGTTGGCCGTGTCCTTGTTCCTGACGGTCGCTGCCGGTGATAACCGGGCTTCGTTGGTGGGCGTCGGCGTGGCGATGCTGTGGCTCCTGGCCGGCCGCCGCTGGACGTTTCCGGCCGTTCAGGTCAGCTCGACCGCGACCTTTCTGGCAATCGTTGCCATCCTGGCCGCCTCCGGGACCGCGCCGTGGGCCAGGCAGGACCTGAACCGCATGGTCGAGAAGGTCGCCTCCATCGTCAGCGTCGGCGGCACCTCCAATTACCATGGCGTCGAGGAACTGTACAAATCCGACAACAATCAGTTCCGACTGGTCTGGTGGCGAACCGTGGCGGACGAGACTTGGAGCCAAGCTCCGCTGTTCGGCCTCGGCTTCGGCCATGATCTGGCCAGAGATTTCATCCAAACCTATGACCTGGCGATGGATGAGGATTTTACGGCGCGAAGTCCTCACAGTGTCCTGGTCACCACCTTCGGGCGCATGGGGGCGGTGGGTTTGGCGGCTTTTCTGGCCATCATCATCGCGATGGCCGTTAGCACCTGGCGGACGGTTTCCGACCGGGCGACGGATGCGGCGGCAGTCGGATTGTGGTGCGCGGCGTGGGTGATCTTGGTTAGCGCGTGTTTCGGAGTTGTGCTCGAAGGGCCGATGGGGGCGGTGGTGTTTTGGACCACGCTCGGTCTCGCCCATGGCACGACCCAGGAGAAGACGGCCGCCAGCGATCCCGTCCCGGCCTCGCGCCGGCAGCCCGCGCGCGCAGGCACCTCCGTCGGCTCGGTGTCAACCGCTGCCGCAAGGCGGGACTGAAGCAGATCCGCCCCTGCGGAGCGGGCGATTGTCAGCAAGCGGATGGCGCGGCGCGCCTCGACTCTCGACTTTTGATCCGCGACGAACGACATTGTGCCCCGGGTGAAGCTGCGCCATCCCCTCGATTTTCTTAACATCTTCAAGACCAGCACGCGCGAACGTTTCGACTGGATCAATCCGCTCGCGATTCTGGCCTTGGGGACCATCGGCGTCTTCTTCATCTACAGCGCCCAGCTCGCGACCGGCCGTGGACAATGGATGATGCAGATCGTCTGGCTGGCGATCGTCTTCGTGCTTTAGGTGGTCGTGGCTCTCATCGACTACACGTTCTGGCTCAAATTCGCCCATTGGATCTATGCCGCCTGTTTGGGGTCGCTCCTGTTGCTTTGGACCCCTTTGGGCGTGACCCGGCTGGGCGCCACCCGATGGATCGACTTCGGTCCGTTTTCGTTCCAACCTTCTGAAGCAGCGAAACTTGGGGTGCTGATCATGTCCGCGAGCGTCCTCACGCGATCGGAAATTGGGACGATCCGTGAGTCGCTGGCGGTCTTGGGAAAATTGGCACTTGCTGCAGGCTTGCCCATCATCTTGATTTTGCTGCAACCAGACCTCGGGTCGGCCTTGGTCATTCCGTTGATGGCTTTCGCCCTGTTGTACGTCTCCAATCTTTCGCAGCGTTTCTTCGCGGCGGCCTTGGCTGCGTTTACGTTGCTCGTGGGCCTGGTGACCCTGGACACGTACCGCTACATGCATTTCCTCGAGGTCAACAACCTCTCTCCCTCCACCGACAGGGGGGCCTACGAGCCGCACGGGCTGCTGCCGTTGCACGACTACCAGCGCAACCGGGTGTTGGCCTTCATCGCCCCCGAACGCATCGACCCGATGGGCATCAGCTGGAATCTCAACCAGTCGCTGATCTCGGTCGGTTCGGGGGGACTGTTCGGCAAGGGATGGACAGAGGGTACGCAGGCCAAGCTCGGTTACCTGCCGCGCGCGGTCGCACACAACGATTTTATCTTCTCGGTCATCGCCGAGGAGAAAGGTTTCCTGGGAAGCATCACGGTGCTCGGCCTTTTTGGCGTGGTACTATGGAACGGCATACGGATCGCGGGCCTCGCCCGCGACCGCTTCGGAACGTTGCTCGCCGTCGGCGTGACAGCGCTCTTTGCGGTCCATGTGTTCGTGAATATCGCCATGACCATCGGGCTGGTGCCGATCACAGGCATTCCGCTTCCCTTCATCAGCTACGGTGGCTCCGTTGCGCTCAATTGCTGCGTGCTGCAAGGACTGGTCCAAAGCGTCTATCGCTTCCGAAAGGAGTTCTGACAATCATGCCTGACTCCGCTCCCGATATT
>JBJKRD010000098.1:0-7675 GCA_046704925.1 Opitutaceae bacterium
CGGCGGGCGCGCAGGCGCTCGTGCGGCGCATCATCGACGTGCAGGCGCTCACCCTGCGGGCCGCGCTCACCCGCGACGTGGACCTGGCGTTCGCGGCGCTGCTCGCCGATCCCCTGGTCCACATCCCGATGGATGCGGCGTGGAAGATGTTCGCCGCCATGCTGCGCCACGCGCGCCCGTGCCTCCCGGGCTGGCGCGTGCCCTGACGGAAGCGGGCGGGGGTCGGCACGCCGCGAAGCCGGCTGCGCCGCGCCGGTGCCGAAGTTTTTCGGTCAAAAAAGACTGACAGCTCCCGGTCGATTGCGGCACTTTGCTCCCATGTCGCCCCGAGTGCTGGTCCGCTGGTCCGGATGGTTCCTGCTGGTCGGATGGTGGCCGGGCGTCGCCGCGGGCGCGGAGGCGGCGGACGCTGCCGACGCCGACGCGCCGCCCGCGACGATCTTCGTGCATCCGACCGCGCCGGCCGCGATCTACCACCGCGGCTGGATCGATTTGAACAAGAACGGCGCGGAGGATCCGTACGAGAATCCGGCGCTGTCCGTCGACGCGCGCATCACGGACCTGCTGGCGCGCATGACCCTCGACGAGAAAACCGCGCAGATGGTCACGCTCTACGGCTATCCGCGGGTGCTGAAGGACGAACTGCCGACCCCCGCCTGGGATCACGCGATGTGGAAGGACGGCATCGGCAACATCGACGAGGACATGAACGGCGTCGCCGGCTTTCACCATGAGCTGCCGTTCCCCCGCTATGCGCTGCCTTGGTCGCTGCACGCCCGCGCCCTCAACGAGGTGCAGCGCTTCTTCGTCGAGCGGACGCGGCTGGGCGTGCCGGCCGATTTCACCAACGAGGGCATCCGCGGGCTGCTGCACGCCAAGGCCACGAGCTTCCCGGCGCAGCTCGGCGTGGCCGCGGCCTTCGACCGGGAACTGGCGCACGACATCGGCGTGGTGACCGGCAGCGAGGCGCGGGCGCTGGGCTACACCAACGTTTATTCTCCGATCATGGACCTGGCGCGCGACCCGCGCTGGGGCCGGACGGTCGAGACCTACGGCGAGGACCCGTACCTCGTGGCGGCGCTCGGCGTGGAGGAGGTGCGCGGCATCCAGGAGCAGCACGTGGTCTCCACGATGAAGCATTTTGCGGTCTACAGCATCCCGAAGGGCGGGCGCGACGGCGAGGCCCGCACCGATCCGCAGGCCACGTGGCGCGAGGTGGAGACGGTCTTTCTCGAGCCGTTCCGCCGCGGCGTGCGCGACGGCGGCGCGCTCGGCGTCATGGCGTCGTACAACGATTACAACGGCATCCCGATCGAGGGGAACCGGCTCTTTCTCACCGACATTCTCCGGCACCGGTGGGGCTTCCGGGGCTATGTCGTCTCGGACAGCGGCGCGGTCGAGTTCATCCACCGCAAGCACCATGTGGCGCCGACGGAGGCCGACGCGATCCGGCAGGCGGTGGCCGCCGGCCTCGATGTGCGCACGAACTTCACCCCGCCGTCGGCGTACGTCGATCCGCTGCGCCAGCTCGTGCGCGAGGGTCGGCTGGCGGAGGCCACCATTGACCACCGGGTGCGCGACATCCTGCGGGTGAAGTACTGGCTCGGGCTGTTCGATCATCCCTATGTGACCGATCCCGCGGCGACCGATCGCCTCGTGCGCTCGCCGGCCCACCTGGCCGTGGCCGCCCGCGCGGCCCGCGAATCGATCGTCCTGCTCAGAAACGAAGGGAACCTCCTGCCGCTGGCGAAGGACCGCCTGCACACCGTGCTGGTGGCCGGGCCGCTGGCCGACGACCACGACGCCTGGCAGAGCCGTTACGGGCCGCAGCAGCTTGAGTTCGTCACCGTGCTCGACGGCCTGCGCCGGAAACTCGGCCCCGGGGTGCAGATCCGCTACGTCAAGGGCTGCAATGTGGTCGACGATCACTTCCCGGAGAGCGATGTCTACAAGGCTCCGCCGTCCCCGGAGGTCCGGGCGGGCCTCGACGCGGCCGCGGCGGCCGCCCGCGGCGCCGACGTGGCGGTCGTGGTGGTGGGCGAGAATGACGCGATCTGCCGCGAGGACGCCAGTCGCATCAGTCTCAACTTGCCGGGCTACCAGGAGGAACTGGTGCAGGCGATCCAGGCCACGGGCACGCCGGTGATCATGGTGCTGGCCACCGGCCGGCCGCAGAGCATCAACTGGGAGGCGGCGCACGTGCCGGCCATCCTCGAAATCTGGTTCCCGGGCGAAGCGGTCGGCGATGCCGTAGCCGACGTGCTGCTGGGCGATTACAACCCGTCGGGCCGGCTGCCGATCACCTTTCCGCGCAGCGTGGGCCAGATTCCCTTGGATTTTCCCACGCACCCCGGGGCCCAGGCGCGCGACGGCGGCCAGGTGTATGGCCCGCTCTATCCGTTCGGCTTCGGCCTGAGTTACACGACCTTCGGCTTCGCCAACCTCAGCATCACCCCTCCCCGCCAGGGTCCGCAGGGGCGGATCGCGGTGGCGTGTGACGTCACCAACACGGGGTCCCGCGCCGGCGACGAGGTGGTGCAGCTCTACCTGCGCGACGATTACAGCAGCGTGACCACGTTTGAAAAGGAGCTGCACGGCTTCGCCCGCGTGCACCTGGCCCCGAAGGAGACGCGGACCGTGCACTTCACCCTCGGCCCGCAGGATCTGCAGCTCTACGCCCGCCACGACCACTGGACGGTCGAGCCGGGCCGGTACACGGTGATGATCGGCGCGTCGTCCACCGACATCCGCCTGCAGGGCAACTTCACCATCACCCGGCCCGACGGCACCGCGCCCGACGAGGCGCTCCTCCCGGATGAGCGGCCGGCGGCGCCCTGAGGCGGACCGACGGCCCGGCTCGATAATTCCTCCAACCCACCCACAATATCCACCATGCGTTCGTTCACTTCCCCCCGTGTGACCTGGCTGGCGCTCATGCTGGCCGGAGCCAGTCTCGCCCTGGCCCAGGTTCCTTCCGCGACTTTCAACGTCCGCACTTTCGGCGCGACCGGCGACGGAAAGACGCTGGACACGGACGCCATCAACAAGGCGATCGACGCCGCGGCGGCCGCCGGCGGCGGCACCGTGGTGTTCCCGGCCGGCGACTATGCGAGTTATTCCATCCATCTGAAGAGCCGTGTCGCCCTCTATCTGGACGAAGGCGCGACGCTCATGGCCGCCCCGCCGCCGCCCGAGGGGCAGCCCGGCGGTTATGACGCCCCGGAGCCCAACCCGGGCACCGACCAGTACGAGGACTTCGGGCACTCGCACTGGCACAACAGCCTGATCTGGGGCGAGAATCTCACCGATATCGCGATCGAGGGCCCGGGGCGCATCTTCGGCCGGGGCCTCAGCCGCGGTTTCGGGCGCATGGACCCGCTCCCCGGCGAGCCGCGTCCGCCCCGGCGGCACCGGGAGCGGCCGCCCGAGGAACTGGCGCCGAAGACACCTTTCGGCTACCCGAACCCGTTTGACACGCTGCCCGCGGGCGTCGGCAACAAATCGATCGCCCTCAAGGACTGCCGCGGCGTCACGCTTCGCGACTTCACGATCTTCCACGGCGGCCACTTCGGCATCCTCGCCACCGGGGTGGACAACTTCACGATCGACAACCTGCGGATCGACACCAACCGCGACGGCATGGACATCGACTGCTGCAAGAACGTCCGGGTCGCGAACTGCACCGTCAATTCGCCCAACGACGACGGGATCTGCCTCAAGGCCAGCTACGGTCTCGGGGAGAAGCGGTCCACGGAAAACGTCACCATCACCGGCTGCCAGGTGAGCGGCTACGAGGAGGGCACGCTGCTCGACGGCACCTATCAGAAGAAGAAGTTCGGCGGGGGCACCGGCCGCATCAAGTTCGGCACCGAGGCCAACGGCGGCTTCCAGAACGTCACCATCACCAACTGCGTCTTTGACGACTGCCAGGGTCTGGCGATCGAGGAGGTCGACGGCGGCACGCTGGAAAACGTGACCGTCTCCAACCTCGTCATGCGGCACATCGTGAGTGCGCCGATCTTCATCCGCCTCGGTGCCCGCCTGCGCGGCCCGGACCAGCCGCCGATGGGCGTCCTGCGCCGCGTCAAGATCAGCCACGTGGTGGCCAGCGACGTGTCGCCGCAGACCGGCATCCTCATCAGCGGCATCCCCGGCTACCGCATCGAGGACGTGGCGCTGGACCACATCCTGATCGAGTACCAGGGCGGTGGCACGAAGGAGCAGGCGGCGCGCGCGGTGCCGGAACAGGAGAAGGGATATCCGGAGCCCGGCCGGTTCGGCGTCATCCCCTCGTGGGGCCTGTTCGCCCGCCATGTGCAGGGGTTGCAGCTCGACCACGTGGAGTTGCGCACGCTCAAGGAGGACCTGCGGCCGGCGATGATCCTCGACGACGTGGTGGGGGCCGACTTCGACCATGTGAAGGCGACGCCCGCCGCGGGCGTGCCGGAACTGGTGCTCAAACAGGTGACGGGGCTCGCGGTGCACAACTGCCCCGGTTTGTCCGACACCCGGCGCGACCAGCCGATCGCGGACGAAAAACTGTAGCCGGCCGTTTCCGGCCGCCGCGTTCATCCGCAGCTGACCGCGGGGCGGGTCCCGACGGCCGGTGGCGAAAGCGGCGGTCGAGAAGTCTGTCCCACCATTCCCGCTCCCTCCGGGCGTGTCGGCCTTCCGCGGGCTGCAGGGCGTCGTCGTCCGTCGTCACCTCGCGGCTATGGCGGGACAGGCCGAATGCCGCCGATTCGGGGTTGGGCGCGGTTCGGCGACCGCGCCCTACAAATCGGCAACCCCAAAACAAGATCGGTGCCGATTTTGGCGCCATTCGGCGCCGCGCTTGCCCCAGCGCTTTGGCCGCGGGTCACTCGTCCGCCAGCAGCGTGCCGTGGGCCGGCGCGACTTTGGCGACGAAATGGCGGAGCAGCGGCGGCGCATCGACCAGCCGCACGCCGCGGATGCGGTGCCGCAGCCCGTGGACATGCAGGATGACCTCGGCGAGATAATCGACGTGGCTCTGGGTGTAGACCCGGCGCGGGAAGGCGAGCCGCACCAGTTCCATCGCCGCCGGCTTCTCGCTGCCGTCGGGCTGGCGGCCGAACATGACCGAACCGATTTCGACCGAGCGCACGCCGCCCTCCAGATAGAGGACCAGCGACAGCGCCCAGGCGGGAAATTCGGACGGCGGAATGTGCGGCAGCATGGCCCGGGCATCGACGTAGATCGCGTGCCCGCCGGGCGGCTGCACGATGGGCACGCCGGCGGCCGTGATCCGGTCGCCGAGGTAGGCGACCGAGCGGATGCGGTAGCGCAGATAGTCCTCGTGCAACGCCTCCCGGAGGCCGACCGCGATGGCCTCCAGGTCGTAGCCGGCCAGGCCGCCGTAGGTCGGAAAACCCTCGGTCAGGACGAGGGCGTTCTTGCAGCGGGCCGCCAGCGTGCCGTCGTTCAACGCCAGGAAGCCGCCGATGTTGGCCATTCCGTCCTTCTTTGCGCTCATCGTGCAGCCGTCGGTGAGGCTGAACAGTTCGCGGGCGATCGCGGCGGGCGTGTGGTCCGCGCAGCCGGCCTCGCGTTGCTTGATGAACCAGGCGTTCTCGGCGAACCGGCACGCGTCGAGGAACAGGGGGACGCCATGGCGCCGGCAGAGGCCGCTGGCGGCGCGGACGTTCGCCAGCGACACGGGCTGGCCGCCGCCCGAGTTGTTGGTGATGGTGATCATCACGAAGGGCACCCGGCCCGGGTTCTCCGCCAGCGTGCGCTCCAGGGCGGCCAGGTCGATGTTGCCCTGGAACGGAGCCGGTTGCTGGGGTAGCAGCCCCTCGGGGCAGCGAAGATCGAGGGCGGTGACGCCGAGGGCTTCCAGATTGGCACGCGTGGTGTCGAAATGGGTGTTGTTGGGCACGAGGTCGCCCTTCTTGCAGGTGCATCCGAAGAGGATGCGTTCCGCGGCGCGACCTTGGTGCGTGGGAATGACGTGCGGAAAACCGGTGATGTCGCGGACGGCGGTCTCGAACCGGAAGAACGACCGGGCGCCGGCGTACGACTCGTCCCCCCGCATCATTCCGGCCCATTGGTCGGATGACATGGCTCCGGTGCCGGAGTCGGTGAGCAGATCGATGAGGACGTCCTCCGCCCTGAGGAGGAAGAGGTTGTAGCCGGCGGCGCGGAGCGCGGCGTCGCGCTCCTCCCGGGTGGTGTGGCGGATGGGTTCCACCGCCTTGATGCGGAACGGTTCGATGATGGTTTTGAAGTTTGCGGGCATGGCGCCTCCTTTTCGGGCACAAGAGCACCGGCGGGCGCCCGGCGAAAGGCAAAACGGCGGGGTCGATCCCGCGAGGCGCCAGTCGGAGACCGGATTCCAGCCTGGGCGGGGGCGCCGTCAGGGCCCTCCGCAGATTCGGCGATCGACGCTTACCCACGGCCGCGGAGGCGCGAGCGTTGCAGTGCCGCCAGCGGGCGTTTGAATGAGGCGCAAGGAATCGCGACCCCGCCATGAATGCTCCGTCCACCCCCGATCTTCCCGGCGGTGAATCCCGCCGAAGTTTCTTGAAAAAGACCGCCGCCGTCGTGGCGCTGGCCGGCGCCGGGCTGGGCACCCGGGGCGCGGGCGAGTCGCGCGCGGAGGAAAAGGGGGACGCCGCCGGCGCCGTTCCTTGGTACCGCCGGGCCCGCCGTTGGGGGCAGACGAATATCACGGAGATCGACCCGACCCGGTACGACATCGGGTGGTGGCGGAAGTACTGGCAGAGGACCGCCGTGCAGGGCGTCATCATCAACGCCGGCGGCATCGTGGCTTATTACCCGACGGCGGTGCCCTACCAGCGGCGCGCAGAATTTCTCGGGGATCGTGACCTTTTCGGCGAATTGTGCCGCGCCGCGCACGAAGACGGGCTCGCGGTGTTCGCCCGAATGGATTCCAGCACCGCACACGATGATTGTCTGCAGGCGCATCCCGACTGGTTCACGCGGGACGAAAACGGAGAGCCGTACCGCAACCGGGGCCTGGCCATCACCTGCGTCAACGGCCCGTACTACGACGAGCACATCCCGGCGATCCTGCGGGAGATCGCGACGCGCTACCGGCCGGAGGGTTTCACGGACAACAGCTGGAGCGGGCTGGACCGCAGCCGTCCGTGCTTTTGCGCCAATTGCCGGCGCCGGTTCCGCGACCAAGCCGGGCACGAGCTCCCGCGGGCGGCCGACTGGAACAATCCGGTCTACCGGGCATGGATCGAGTGGAACTACGCCCGCCGGCTGGAGATCTGGGACCGCTGCAACGAGGTGACCCGCGCCGCCGGCGGCCCGGCGTGCGTCTGGGTCGGCATGAATGGCGGTGCGGTGACGGGCGAGGCGCACCAGTTTCGCGACCTGCGCGAGATCTGCCGGCGCGCGGAGATCCTCATGCTCGATGACCAGCGGCGGACGGACGCCACCGGTTTCCAGCGCAACGGTGAGGTGGGGAAGCGGGTGCACGGCCTGCTCGGCTGGGACAAGCTCGCGCCGGAGAGCATGGCGATGTACCAGACGACGGCGCCCACCTTCCGGCAGACCGCCAAGCCGGAGGCGGAGGCGCGGATGTGGATGCTGGAGGGCTTCGCCGGCGGGATCCAGCCGTGGTGGCACCACGTGGGCGCGTACCAGGAGGACCGGCGCATGTTCCGCACGGCCGGCCCGATCC
>JBJKRD010000099.1:0-5198 GCA_046704925.1 Opitutaceae bacterium
TCGCTGGGTGTTGGCCGAGATGATCGGCACGAAGAAGGAGCACCGCCCGATGTTGTGTCGGATCTTGCGGTCGTAGTCGTCGCCGCTTTCGAGGCGGTCGAGGTCGAACCAGGTCACCACGCCCGCCGCGTCGAGCCCGGTCTTGAGTTGCTGCACGGCCGGCAGGTCCTCGCGCGCGTAGCTGATGAAGACCGCGTTGGCGGGCATCTCGCGTTCCGGAGGGAGAAAGCGCACCGGGGCGCCCGTGCCGCCGACCGGGACGGTGCGGCCCCGGCGCAGGGTCCAGCGGCGATGCAATTCCGTCACGAATTCCCGGGCGCCGGAGAACAGCCGCGTGCGCACGCTCACCTGCTGGAGGAAGGAGCGCAGGCGCACATCGCGCAGGGTGTGGTCGTCCGCCAGGATCTCGCCCACGTCGCGGGGATCGGAGAGGCGGCGGCGCTTGGTCATCCGGAGGAAGAGCCGGGCGAGCCAGTTGGAGAAGTCGCTGCCGATCACCAGCAGGTGGTTGTGCTCCAGGGCGTGAAAGAGCTTCTCGGGAGTCAGGTGCTCGCTCTGCAGCGCGCACACGAACTCGAGCATGTCCTCGTCGGAGATCACATAGGTGGGCGAGGCCGACAGCCGCCCGAACAGGTGGTAGACGACCGGCCGCTGGAGGTCGTCGCGCTCGACCGGCAGGTCGAGCACGCGGTTGGGCGCATAGGCGATGACCTCGGTGTTGGCGTTGCCGGCGAAGCGGACGGCGTTGACCGCCTGCTCGAGCAGCGGGTCGAAGGTGGTCGTGATGTAGAGATTGAAGTCGGTGATCTCGGCCAGTTGCCGGAGCGACAGCGGCGGGGAGAAATTGGCGTCGCGCATGATGCTGCGCAGGCGGGTGTAGGCCTCCTCGCGGCGGCCGCGGGCGGTGAGATAGGCGCAGACGACGTCGTTCAACGCCAGCGGCTGGTTGAGCGGCGCGGGGTCGATCCCCAGCCGGGCGGCGAGCTTCTCCGCCAACCATTCCAGCAGGAGCCGCGGGCCGGCGTCGGTGTCGACCTGGAGCAGTTCGGGCCCGACGATGGGGATGACCCGTTTTTCCTCGATGAAGTTGAGGAGGTCCTCCCAGACGTCTTCGTCAAACGGGGGCGACGACGGGGGGGGCGGGGCGGCGGCGAGATCGGAATCCATGGCGGCAGCGGGGCGGCGGACGGTTCAAAAGAGCGCCGCGTTGTTCGTGGGATCGCGGAGCAGCGCCTGGAAGCGGGGATCGCCGTGCAGCGTGCTGTAGCCGGCCTGCAAATCATGAACGTTGCCAAAAGCGGTGCACGGTTCGCGCAGGAGCCGCGCGTATTCGGCCAGCGCCGTATCTCTATCCCCGGTCAAGTCGTAGACGTACGCCCGGAGGAACGCCAGGGTGACTCCGTCGAGCGCATCGCGCGACACGGGTAGCAATTCGACGCAGCGGTCGGCACACCGGCGGGCCTCGTCCCGGTGGCCCAGGACGGCCTCCATCCCCCCCAGGATGCCCCAATACAGCGCGTTCTTCGGCTCGCGCTGCAACCGCGTGTGCAACTCGGCGGGAAAGTCGCCCAGCCGGCCCGTCGCCCCCGCGCGATCGCCCAGCGCCAGGTAGCAGATGGCCGCCCCGAGGGCCTGCTGCCAGTGCGGCGTGCCGTCCTCGTCAAAGTAGGGCTGCCGGCGGTCGAGCCGGACCGCTTCGGCAAAATCGCCGGTCTCCGCGGCCCAGGATTCGCGCAGGCTGATGCCGCGCGGCGATTCCCTTTGTTCCGGGCTCAATCCCGCGAAAAAATCCCGCCCGGCCCGGGTCGAACCGGTGGCTTGAAAGGCGAGGGCGGCCAGCACATAGCGCTCGGCGATCTTGTCCGGGAGCAGGGCGACGATGCGCTGCTGTGTGGCGACCGCCTCGTCCCAGCGCCGGCCCGCCTGGAGCGTCGACAGCAGATTGCGCAGGTATTGGATGTTGGCGGGGTCGAGTTCGACGGCGCGGCGGGTGTCGGCCAGCGACTCGGCCCACTGGCCCTGGCGCCGCAGAATGAGCCCCAGCGAATTAAAGACGGTGGGATCGTTCGGCTGGAGCTGGGCCAGACGGCCGTACTGCTCGGCCGCGCGGGTGTAGTCCCGGTAGCCGTAGTAGTAATAGGTGCCCAGGCTGCTGATGACCTCCGGGGCTTCGGGCGCCAATTGGACGGCCCGATCCATGGCCGCCTTGGCCCGGGTCAGCAGGGCATCCATTCCCTCGTCGTTGTTGAAATAGCCGAAGGCGTACATATCCGCCAATTCGGCCCAGGCGTCGGGGAAGTCGGGGTCCAGCTTGACCGCGTTCTGCAGGAGGGCGATCTGGCGCGCCCGGGCCGCGTAGGTGTTGCCCTCCCGGCTCGGCAGGTCCCGGGCCTGGAGGAGCAGATCGTAGGCGGCGGGGTTGGTGGTGCGCCGGCGATTAAGCAGGACCTGCTCCGCCGGGGAGATGGCCGCCTGCAGGGCACCGGCGATCGCCTGGGCGATCTCCGACTGGATGGCGAAGATGTCGGTAATGTCTCGATCGTAGGCCTTGGCCCAGACGTGCTCGTCGGTGGCGGCGTTGATGAGCTGGCCGGTGACGCGGACCTTGTTGCCCTCCCGCTGCACGCTGCCCTCAAGAATCCACTTCACCGCCAACTCCTGTGCGATCTGGCGGATCGACTTGGTGGTGTCGCGGTATTGCTCGACCGAGGTCCGCGAAATCACCCGCAGGTCCCGGATGTTGGCGAGGTCGGTGAGGATGTCCTCCTGGACGCCGTCGCAGAAGTAGGCGTTGCCCTTGTCCGCGCTCATGTTCACGAACGGCAGGACCGCGATGGACTTCGCGTCGGGCGCCGCCGGGTGCGAGGGAGTGAGGGACGGCGCCGGGGTGGTCGCGGGTCGGCGGGTGGCGAGCACGCCGATCGCCGCGCCGGCCACCACGACGATCAGCACCCCCCAGACCCAACCCGGCCGGCCGGACCGGCCTCGTGACGCCCCGGCCTCCGATTCCTCGCCTTTGCCCTCAGGCCTCTGGTCCCTGGCCTCGGGCTTCTGGGCCGTCGGTCCCCGCGGCGATTCCAGCAGGCGTTTGACCTGGGCGACGAATTCCGGCGTAGGGACACCGTGCGGCAGACGCGTCCACTGGTACCGCAGGAACTCCTCCGGCACCAACGCCTCCGCTTCGGGCGTGTCGTCGACCACGGCCGGCACGATGAAGGCGACCCCCGCCGCCATGTCGTGCGTGCGATCCACCGCGAGGCGCCACTCGCGCCGGAAATAGCCTTCATGGCGCGCCTGCGAATGCCCGCTGATGACCGGCACAAAGAGGCCGCACTGACGGATCTGGTGCCTGATCTTGGCATCCCAGGCATCCCCACCCCGCAGCTCGTTTTGGTCGAACCAGACCTCCAGCCCGAAGGCGCGAAGCGCGTCGGCAATGCGCCGCGCGGCGTCCGTATCCTCCCGGGCGTAGCTGAGGAAGATCGCCTTGGCCCCGTCGCTCATACCGGGGCGTGGGCCGCGGACGGCGGAACGTATTTGAGCTCGACGCTGATCACTTCCAGGTCGGCGGCGCCGACGTTTTCCAGCGTATGCGGCGGGTAGGGTTCCGACCAGAGAACGAGGGGACGCTCGACCGGCGGCGGCCGGTCGCGCGAGTCCATCAGCACCCGGTGCGCGGCGTCGCGGCGGACGAAAACGCTCCAGCTCACGACGTGGTGGACTGCCGGCCAGCGGTGGGTATGGACCGGCGTCCGGTCGCCGGCATGGATGCAGGTGTCGAGCACCCGCACCTGCCGGTTTTCAAACAAGAGGTGGTGATGCTGCGGAGCCGCCTGCAGCGCGTCGAGCGAATCAGACCAGGGCCATCCCTCCGTGCCGGACGGTCGGGCGGGATCGTTCACGACGACACCCGTAATGGGTTAGGGGTGGAAGGTAACATTGCAGAAACGCCGCCAAGCCACGCGGACAACAGCCGGACCTATGCGGGCGCGTTACTAAATCCACAACCTCAAGAACTTCAAACGGCGCAGCAATTCCGGTGTGCCGGCAGAGGCAAATCCGGGGGCGGACGGTCCGTGGCAGGACGGTGGGAGGTTATTTGACGGTTTGTCCGCCATTACCCTCGTCGAGGTACTGCACGCCGTTCAGTTCGCTGATGTTGAGATGTTGCTCCCAAACGTGACCGTCGCCCAGGTCATGGCGGGCCGTCAGGTGTTTAAGGTCGAAAGACTTGAGAGGCGGCGCGTTGCCCCGGAGCGCTTCGCCGAGTACGCGTCCGTCCATCCTGGCGGCTGCGTCCTTCAATCCGAGGAGCCAGAGAATCGTCGGCGCCAAATCCGTGTTGCCGGTGGGCAGGGGATCGCGCAGACCGGTGCGGAAGTCCGGGCCGGCGGCGACGAGGGTGTTGTGCATGTCGTAGCGACTCAGGCTCGCGTGGTTGCCCAGCTTCGCCACTGACGGCGGGAGGTCCGAGGTTTGCAGGCCGGGCGTGCCGTTGGCGCTCCGATCGGATGTCCAGCGGAGCGAGACCACCAGGTCGGGCGCCGCGGGCGCGTCGATGTGGGCGGCGGACAGTGAAAACGTCCCGTCGATGGAGGCGCGCGAGAAGATGACGCCGCTCCAGTCCTGGCGCTGAAGAAATCCGGCCAGGCGACGGCACACGGCCGGATCGTGTCCACCCACGTAAAACAGGGTGCTGCCACCCTCGCCAATGGTCAGGATTTCCCCGGGCTTCAGGCCACCGGGAACACTCCGGCGGGCGTTGAGGCCCGCGCGCTCCAGCGCTTCCGCCACGTCCACCTTCCGACCGACGGAGGAGAATCCGTGATCGGAGACCACGAGCACATCGGTGCTGGCGCGAATCCCGCGGCGGTCCAATTCGGCGAGGACCATCCCGAGGTCCTCGTCTGCCGCCTTGATGGCGGCGAGCGATTCGGGCGATCCCGGGCCGGAGACATGTTGCGAGGCGTCGGGCTCGGCGAGCCACAGCAGGGAAAAGGGCGGCACGCCGGGTTCCCACAGCGGGCCGACCAGTGCGCGCGTGGTCCAGCGATCGCGTGCGATTTTGTCGCCGTCGGTACCGACGGGCGGAAACGCACCGAGTGTCCGTGCCAGGGTGGCGGCGAGGTCCGGCGGCTGCGTTTCACCCTGGTACAGGTCCGGCGTCACCCCGGGCGCAGCGGACGGGGTGGCCCGGG
>JBJKRD010000100.1:0-6015 GCA_046704925.1 Opitutaceae bacterium
GCGGATGGCGGCGGTCACGGCCCGCCGGTCCAGGCGCAGGCGGGGGTCGCCGCAGTGGATCCGGACCGGCCGGCGGGATTTCGGATTCCGGCTCTCGGATTGCAGGTTGCGGAATCCGGTCTCCGCGATCCGCCAGCCGGTGTCCCTACGCCGTGCCCTGTTCGGTCTTCTTGGGGGCATTCCGGGGCTCGGACTTCTCGGCGTCCGGCGCGTAGGCGACGCGGGCATGCAGCATGTTGAGCAGCGTGAAGGTGAAGCTGCTCTTGATCTGGGCGATCTCCGCCAGGGTGAGCGGCGCCACGTCCAACTGGCGATCCGCCAGCCGGGCCTCGAAGATTTGGTCGATCACCTCGCCGAGATGCTGCGGCGTCACCCGCCGCAGGGAACGGGTGGCGGCCTCGACCCCGTCGGCCAGCATGATGATGGCGCTTTCCTTGAACTGGGGCTTGGGTCCGTCGTAGCGGTAGGTGGTCTCGCAGACCTTGGTTTCGCGGCCAGGCGGGAACGGATCGCGCGAGGCGAAGGGCGGGGTGCTGCCGCCGGCCGGGCGGGCGTCGGAGTTGCGGGCGCGCTGGTAGAACGACTGCATCAGCGTGGTGCCGTGGTGCTGCTGGATCACGGCGACGACGGCCCGCGGCAGGCGTTTCTTGACTGCCAGATCGATGCCCTCCTTCACGTGGCTCTTGATGATGAGCGCCGAGAATGACGGGTTGCGTTCATCGTGCGGGTTGACGCCCTCGCGCTGGTTCTCGGAGAAATAGCCGGGCTTGGTGGTCTTGCCGATGTCGTGGAACAGCGCGCAGACCCGGCAGAGCAGGGGGTTGGCGCCGATGGCGTTGGCCGCGTTTTCGGCGAGATTGGCGACGATCAGGCTGTGGTGATAGGTGCCGGTCGCCTCGATCTGCATCAGGCGCAGCAGCGGGTGGTTGAAGTCCGTCAGCTCGAGCAGCGTGATGTCAGTCGTGCGCTTAAAGAGGCCCTCGAGCACGGGCAGCAGGCCGGCGACGGCGACGCCGGTCAACACGCCGGTGCCCAGGCCGGCGGCCATCTGGCCCAGCACCGTGAGAAAGGGCAGCTGGTCGGCGATGCCGATGAGCAGGGCGAAGCACGCGACGGTCAATCCGCCGAGGCCGGCCGCGCGGACGACCCGGCTCCGCCGGCGGATGGCGCGGCAGAGGAAGATGCCGACCATCGAGGCCAGGAAGGTGATGACGAGGAGGTCGAGCCGGTTGCCGTAGATGACGCTGGTGAAGATCGAGATGAGCAGCGCCATGAAGATCGCCGAGCCGGCGTCGATGAGGATGGCGACCACCAGCGGCGCCAGCGCGGTCGGCGCGACGTAAGGCAGCAGGGAGGCCGCGTCGGTGTTCTCCATGAAGTATGGCAACTGGCCGAGCCAGTACGTGCCGCGGACCAGCGCGAGGTTGAAGATGACCACCGACGCGAGCAGGGCGAGCCGGCCGTTGCTGCGCATCGTCTCGGGATCTTCAAGGCGGATGTACAGCATCGAGGCCATGACCATCGCGAGCACCAGCAGGATGCGGCCGAACAACTGCAGGCCGTTGTCCAGGGCCATCGTGCCGTGGTGCAGCAGGTAGTCCCGGTGCGCGACGAGCATCTCGTACTCCTCCGGCGTCACCCTCGTGCCGGGCTCGATGATCGTCTGGCCGCGCTCAACGGACACGGTCACCGGCGTCAGGTCCGCGAGCGCCTGCTGCTGCAGCCGTTCGGTGGCTTCGCGGTCGTAGACCAGGTCGGGCGTGACCCCGTTGCGGAAGATGCGGAAAAGGGCGAGGGTGGCGTCGCGACCCACGCCCTCGGCGGCCAGGTTGATGCGCAGGAAGGTGAGCGCCTCCTCCATCGTCTGCACCCGCATCTGGGCGATCTCGCCGGTGGGCCGGCGGATGCGGAAGAGTGAGACGCTGTCGGACGGCCCGGCGGCGAACGTGCCGCTGCCGTAAACGCCCTCCTGGTAGATTTCGCGCAGGGCGGCCAGTCCGTTTTCGGCGATGGTGTAGCGCGTCTTGGCGTCGCCCAGCGAAAGGAGGCTGGTGATGTCGTCGACCGAGGCCTGGTAGGGGCCCTCGGCGTTGAATTGCTCCACGATCCGGTTGAGGGCGGCGGCCCGGCGCGCGGCGGCGGCCGGGGCGGCCGCGGTCGAGGCGGCCGGGTATTGCTGCTCAAACTTGTCGAGCTCGGCCAGCAGGCCGTGCAGGTTTTTCTCGAACTGCTCCAACGGGCCGAACTCCAGGCGGTAGACCGGCGGCACCCGGTTGAGCAGTTGCTCGCGGCTCAGTTCGGTCTTGATCTTGCTCTGGTAGGTGAACGACGCGCTCGCCACGATGCGCACCATGGCGAGCTGGTTGGGCAGCACGGGCAGCGTGGCCGTGGAGACGCCGACGAAGCTGATCAGGACGATGGCCGCGACCGTGGCGACGAAGATCAGAAACGCCACCGTCCGGCTCGTCTCGAAATAGGTGGCGGCGGCGGACGCCCCGCCGGTCTTCCGGCGCCGTCGGGACGACGAGGTCGGGCCGCGGCGGAGGAGTCTGAACTGGGAGAACAACGGCATGACGAAAGGACCGGTCAGGTTTCACCCTCCGCGCGGGTCGAGGTGATGGGATGGCGGAAGCGCTCGTAGGCTTCGATGATCCGCTGCACCAGCGGCGGACGCACCACGTCGGCGCCGGTGAAGTAGTGGAAATCGATGCCCGCGATGCCGTGGAGGATGTGCTTCACCTGCAGGAGTCCCGACTGCTTGGGCCGCGGCAGGTCGATCTGCGTGATGTCGCCGGTGATCACCATGCGGGAGTCCTCGCCGAGCCGGGTGAGAAACATCATCATCTGTTCGGGCGTGGTGTTCTGCGCCTCATCGAGGATGATGAAGGCGTGGCTCAGCGTGCGTCCGCGCATGTAGGCGAGCGGGGCGATCTCGATCACGCCCTTCTCGACCAACCGGGACACGTCCTCGGCGTCGAGCATGTCGTGCATCGCGTCGTAGAGCGGGCGGAGGTAGGGCAGGATCTTCTCCCGCAGATCGCCCGGCAGGAACCCGAGCGCCTCCCCGGCCTCGACCGCCGGCCGGGTGAGCACGACGCGCTGGACCTGATTCTTCAGCAGGGCCGAGATGCCGGTGGCCACCGCGAGGTACGTCTTGCCGGTGCCGGCCGGGCCGATGCCAAAGACGACGGGATTCTTCTGGATCGACTGGAGGTAGAGCTTCTGGCCGACGGTCTTCGGCACGATGCTCCGCCGGTTGGTGGAGACGACGAGCGGCTCCGAGATCAACTGGCGCATCTGGGCGCCGTCGCCGCGCGCAAAACCGTCGAGCAGCTGGGAAAAATCCGAGTTGCGCAGGGTCAGGCCCTGCTGGCGGCTGTCGTTCAGGAAGGTGAAGAAACCCTCGACGCGGGCGATGTCGGCGTCGTCGCCGTCGATCTTCAGCCAATCCTCCCGCGTGGCCACCCGGACGTTGAAGGCCGATTCCACCGCCAGGAGGTTTTCCTCCCGGCCGCAGTAAAGCTGCTGCAGTTGCCGGGGGTTCTGGTAGTAGAGCGTCTTGGAGGACACGAGCGATGGTAAAGGGGGCGGACGGCGTCGGGAATGGGGAATCGTCCTCACCGGACCGGGTGGGACCGGCGCCGGGCCGGGGTCCGGGGTTTCCGCGGGCGACCGGGGGCGGCGGGCGCCGGCAGGCGCTGGACGCGGGGCAGCGCCGCGCGCAGACGGTCGTAGGTGGCGCGGAGCGCCTGCGGCAGGATGCGGGTCTGCCCCAGCACCGGCATGAAATTGGTGTCGCCGTTCCAGCGCGGGACAATATGGGCGTGAAGGTGGGGAATGCTGCCGCCCGCGGCCGACCCGAAATTGAAACCCACGTTGAAGCCGTCGGGCCGGACCGCCGCCCGGAGCAGTTCCTGGCCGAGAATGATGGTGTCCATGAGGTCGGCGCGCTCGGGCGCGGTGAGCTCCGCAAGGTTGACGACCGCCCGGAACGGCACGGCGAGCAGGTGCCCGGGATTGTAGGGAAACCGGTTCAGCATCAGGTAGGAGAGCCGGCTCCGGTGGAGGATCAGCGCCGCCCGGTCGTCGCCGAGCGCCGGAAGTTCGCGAAAGAGCCGGCCGTTCCGCGGCGACTTCGGCGCTTCAATATAACTCATCCGCCAGTAGGCGTGCAGCTGTGACATTGGCGCAACCGGGCACAGTAGGGCGGGGGCGGGCGGTGTCAAAACGGGATTGGCCGGGCGCTCGCGGCGGCGCGTCCGGGCACCGGGCGAAAACGCATCAACCCCCGGTGGGACCGGGACTTGACATCCCCACCCGCGGCAACACCCTTGACCCGACTCCAGTTCACTTTGTATGAAGTGGGCCTTTGGCCCGCTTTTTTTTTCCACAAATCCATTTCCTATGAGCAGCGAAATCCTTTCCGTCCTCGAGTACATGGAAAAGGAGAAGGGGATCGGTCGCAACGACATGATCGCCGCGATTGTGAACGCCATCAAGGCGGCGGCCCAAAAAGGGGTGAATTCCGGCCAGGAGCTCAAGATCGAGATCAACCCCAAGAACGGCCAGCTCCATGCCTGGGTGTTGCTCAAGGTGGTTGACTCCGTCAGCAACCCCAAGACGGAGATCCACCTGGAGAAGGCCCTGGCATTGAAACCCGGCGTTCAACTGGGCGAGATCCTGGAGAAGGAGATCGATCCTTCCTATCTGGGGCGCATCGCCGCCCAAACGGCGCGGCAGGCGATCATGCAGAAGCTCCGGCAGTTCGAAAAGGAGCGCATTTACGACGACTTCAAGGATCGCGTCGGCGACATCGTGACGGGCATCGTGCGCCGACGAGAACGCAGCGACCTGTTCATCGACCTGGGCAAGGCCGAGGCCATGATGCCCGGCAAGGAGCAGGTCCCGGGCGAGGACTATGCGCCGGGCGAGCGGATCCGCTGCCTGCTGCTGGAGATCGAGAACACCAGCCGCGGACCCGAACTGATCCTCAGCCGCTCGAGCCCGAAGTTCGTCCGCCGCCTCTTCGAGCTCGAAGTCACGGAGATCGCCGACGGCACCGTCCGGATCGAGGCATTCGCGCGCGAGCCGGGCTACCGCACCAAGATTGCCGTCTCCACCTCCGATCTCAAGGTCGATCCCGTCGGCGCCTGCGTCGGCGCCCGGGGCGCCCGCGTCAAGTCGATCGTCCGCGAACTGGGCGGGGAGAAGATCGACATCATCCGCTACTTCGCCGACCCCCGGGAAATGGTGGCCGAGGCCCTGAAACCGGCCGTGCCCCGCAACATCGCGATCGACGAGCGGAACCGCCGGGTCGCCATTACGGTTTCCGACGAAGACCTTGCGGTGGCCATCGGCAAGAAAGGGCAGAACGCCCGCCTCACGTCCCGCCTCATCGGCTGGAAACTCGACATCCTCAAGCAGCAGGCCGTCGCCACGACCCTCGAGGAAAAGAAGGGCATGGCCGCCTCGGGCCTCGCGCGCATTCCGGGCATCGACGACGCCACCGCCCAGCGCCTGGTGGCGGCCGGTTTTGCGTCGCTCGAACTGTTTGACGGCGTCGAACGCGACGACCTCGTCGGCGTCGGGTTCACCGCCGAGGAAGCCGACGACATCCTCAAGAAGGTCGCGACCTTCACCAGCGCCGCCAAGTGACCCATCCGCCCGCCGCGCCCTCTCTCCGCCACTGATGAGCATCCGCCTCCACGAACTCGCCAAGAAGATCGGCATGGACTACAAGGACCTGCTGGCCCTGTTGAAACAGCGCGACTACCCGGTCAAGACGGTATCGAGCACCATCGACAAAATCACGGCGGAGGCGCTCGAGGAGGAACTGGGTCCCAAGAAGACGGCCGCGGCGCCCGCGGCGCCGCCGGCCGAGGCGGCCGACAAGCCCGAAGCGGCGCCGGCCACGGCCGTGGAGACGGCGGAGCAGCCACCCACCTTTACCACCCGCGTCCCCAGCGGCCTGTTCGTCAAGTCGGCCGAGGACATCGTCCGCGAAAAGGAGGAGCT
>JBJKRD010000101.1:0-12001 GCA_046704925.1 Opitutaceae bacterium
CTGGATCGACGCGCGCCGCGGGCTGATCCGGACGCCGATCGATCGCATCGGGCTGGGCGGCTACCTGTCGCTGGTGCAGCGCTTCCCGGATTTCGTCGCCTACATCGAACAGCTCGCGCAGGAGTTCCGGCTCCTCCGGTCGTTCCACGACGGGGACCGTCCCTACACCGCGCCGTTCAAGGTGGCGGTGCTCACCGCCTGGGGCAACCTGCGCGCCTGGATCTGCTCGGGACATTTCACGCGCGGGCTCGAGCTCAACGAGCTGATCGAGGCGCTGGCGGGCCTGCCGGTCGCCGTCGAGTGGCTCAGCTTCGACGATCTGCGGCGGGACGGCGTGCCGGAGGACGTGCGGGTGATCATCAACTGCGGCCGGGAGGGCGGGGCCTGGAGCGGCGGGCCCGCCTGGTCCGATCCGAAGGTTTGCGAGGTGCTGACGACCTGGGTGCGGGCGGGCGGGGGCTTCGTCGGGGTCGCCGAGCCGTCGGCGGTGCCGGCGAAGGGCGCGTACTTCAGGCTGGCGCCGGTGCTGGGGCTGGACCGGGAGCGCGGCGAGCGCATCGCCAACGGCAAATTCCAGTACGCGGCGCCGTCGGCGCCGGTGGCGCCGCACTTCATCACCGCCGATCTGGCGGCGGCGCCGGATTTTGGGCGCGACGTGGGGGGGCTCTACGTGATTTCACCGGAGACGGAAGTCCTCACCGAACGCGAGGGCTCGCCGCGAGTGGCGGTCCATCCCTTCGGCGCGGGGCGCAGCGTTTACTTTTCGGGGTTCAAGTTCACTTACGAGAACACCCGGCTGTTGCACCGGGCGCTGTTCTGGGCGGCGGCCCGGGAGAAGAAGTGGCCGGTCTGGAACTCATCCAACCTGCTGACCGATTGCGCCTGGTTCTCGAAGCGGAAGAAGCTCGTGGTGATCAACAACGCCGGCGCCGCGCAGGAAACCGATGTCACGCTGGGCGACGGCAAGACGGTCCAGGCCGTCAGCCTCCCGCCGCACGGCATCCAGGTGCTCGACCTGTAGGCGCGGCGCGCCGGAGACTGCCGGCGAAATGCTGCCCCCGGGGGCTTGGTCGCCTGTCGCGCGCCCTCACGCCGGGGCGCCGGCCATCCGGAGGCGGCTGACGGCCAGCCGCAGCTCCCGGCGCAGTTCCGTGAGTGAGTCGCGGACGCGCCGGATGCGGAGATCGACCAGCCCGGCGTATTCGGCCTTGAGGGCGGCCCAACGGGCCGCGAGTTCGCGCAGCGTCGCGTCCGACGCCTGCAGTAACTCACGCACCCGGTCCGTCGGCGGGGAGTGCGCGCTGGCCAGCCGGGCGCTGAGCCGCCGCCGCGTCTCGGCCAGTTGCGCCAGGAGAATGCGCTCCTCGGGCACCCGCCGCAGCCCCCGCACGAGGCGCAATCCTTGGAGCGCCCGGATGGTCCATTTCGTCGGATCCCATTGCCACCATTTCACGCCGTTCCGGTAGTCGTGCTGAAACTCGTGATGGTAGTTGTGGTAGCCCTCGCCGAAGGTAAAGAGAGCCATGATCCAGCTGTCGCGGGCGCTGCATTTCGCCGAGTAGGGCCGGCGGCCGATGGAGTGACAAAGCGAATTGATGCAGAAGGTCATGTGCTGCACCAGCGTGGTGCGCGCGACCCCGGCGAGAAGGAAACCGCCGAGCGCGCCGGTCCAGCCGGCGTGCAGCCAGCCGACGAAAGCGGGGAGGACAAAGCCGATGACGATGGCGAGCGGCACGAAGCCGCGGTCCTGCCAGCGCAGGAGCAAATCCTTCTCGAGGTCGGGCACGTTGTCGCGGGGTGGCTCGGCGTCCAGCTTGAAGAGGATCCAGCCGATGTGGGCGTGCCAGAATCCCTTCGTGATGTCGTAGGGATCGTCGTCGTGGTCGGTGCGCTGGTGATGGCGCCGATGATCGGAGACCCACTCAAGGGCGCTGCCCTCGAAAGCGGCCGCGCCAAAGACCAGCGTCAGCAGCCTGACCGGCCATCGGGCCTTGAAGGCCAGATGGGCGAAAAGGCGGTGATAACCCAGGGTGATGCTCAGGCCGGTGGCGATGAAAAATGCGAGGAACATCGCCGCCTGAAATCCGTCGAGTCCGCTGCGCCAGAGGTACCACGGAACGGCGGTGACGGTGAGCAAAGCCGAGCCGATGAGGAAGGAACTGTTGACCCAGTTGATACGGGATGCTGGCAGGCGGAAAGGCATGTTCTGCAACCATAGCGCGCCAGTGGGGTTTCGCGAGGCGGAGGAGCAGAAACCCAGGGCGGAACGAGGCCGTTGAACGCAGGGCCGGCGGCCCGTCCAAACCCACGGCGAACGGTTCGCCGGCGGCCCGCATGGGTCCGCGGCAACCTGCCGGCAAGCCCCTCGGCCGGTTCGGGACCCCGAGCCTGTCGAGACGGCGGCAGTCCTGCAATCCGGACACCCGAGGTGTGGGGCCGGGCGGCACTTATTCGGCCGCGCCTTTCCAGCCGCGTTCCAGCACCTCCAGGGCGTTGCCATAAAGGATCCGGTCGGCGGCGCCCCGGTATTTTGTGCGAATCGCCTCCACGAGGCCGGGGGTTTGCGCGTAATTCCCGCACGGACCGATCGGCTGGATGAATCCGTCCAGGTCCGACCCGATGGCGATGTGCTGGTAGCTGCCGGTCCATTCGCGCACACAATCGATGGCGTTGAAAACGAGCTGGTAGCCGTCCGGTCCGAAGATCTGCTCCGGCGGCTGCCGCAGCCAATGGGACGCCAGGATCAGACCCACCACCCCCTGGGAGGCCGCGATCTGCCGCACCGCCTCGCGGGTGAGGTTCAGCGGGTAATCGGAGGTGGCCCGCACGCCGGTGTGGGAGGAAATCACCGGCGCGCGCCCGTGATCGCGCGCGAGCCGGAAGATCTCGTCCCGGGCCGGTTGGGTGGCGTGGGTGATGTCGACCAGGATCCCGTTGGCGAACAGCCGGCTCACGATCTGCCGGCCCAGGTCGGTGAGGCCGGCCCCGGGAGGCTGCTCCGGATTCAAGACGGATTGGAAAACGCGGTCGGGGACGAATGGCAGGGCGTTCTCGCACGCGGCCACCCCGCGGTAGAAGAGGTGGGCCACGATGACGTACGCCACACCCCGGCTGGCGAGCGCGTCGACCTTCTCGGGCCGGCCGCCCAGGGCGAACCCCCCCTCCACGCAATGGAGCAGGAACTTCTCCCGGGTTTCGAGGAGGCAGCGGCGCAGTTGCGCGGGATTGCGGACGATCGTGACACGTCCCGCGACCTCGGCTTCCACGTTGGCCATTTGGGCCAGCAGGTGGTCGAAGGCATCCGGGACCGGCCGGGCGTCGCGAAAGAACTCGTCCTCCGGGTCGTACAACACCGAGGCGATTCCCCCGGGGGCGCCCGCCAGCAGGGCCTCGAGCGACACGCGGGGCTTTCCGCCCTGAAAGTTGAACAGCATGTTGGCGACCCAGAACTCGAGCTCCTTGCCGAGGGGCGGGGCGCCCGTCGTCAGGCGGGGCGGGAACTTCGTGTGCATCGGGAAATGCGCGTGAAGGTCGAGCAGCGGCATCGGGGTGGGAGATTCGGGGTGAGCCATGATGAGCCTCCGGGAGGGGGTGGAGGCGGCCCCGTAACCGGGCGTTCCGTTGTGCCCGGGGCGGGGCGGCCAGGTTCAGCTTCGGTTGGTTCGCCGGGAGGGGCGGCGCCGGCGTCGCGGAGCGGCGGCGCGCGCGCGGGGGGCGAGCTGGTAGATCCGCGCCTCGTTCCCGCAGAGGGCCCCGATCTGGGCGCTGGGCATCGGGTCGGTCGCACCGTCGACGCTGCAGTTTTCAATCCACGCGCCGCAGTCGATCAGGGTAAACAATTCACCGGCTTGTTCGCGCACCGCGATCCGGGCATGATGGGTGTGCCCGATGATCACCGTGCTGACCGGCGGCCCGTACCGGCCGCCAGGCCGGCCCACGGCCTCGTACGCGATCTCCAGGAAAGTCGTATTGGCCCCGGCGTCGCCGGGCCGCTGGAGATTGAATCGGGAGGGAACGGGGGCGCCGCCGACCGGCTGCAGGCCGTGGAGCCGCGCCGGCGCGGCGCACTGGATGGCCGCCGGGGTGTTTGGATCCGGAGTCGTTTGACGCACGAACCGGTACATCTGCCCGAGCGCGTAATTGGTGGGCGGCGCGCCCGGGGCGAAGTAATAGACCAGGAAATCCTGCACCGCGTCCGGGACTTGCTCGATCCAGTCGAAGACGTCGCCGTGGAGCACCAGCACCCGGGGCTGTTCCTGCGGGATGAACAGCCGGCGGATGCACCCGGCGTACGAGGCCCAGTGGTAGAGCTCGTAATCGTGGTTGCCCAGGAAGATGGTCGCGTTCAGATCGGGATCCCGCAGGGCGTTCATGAGCTCCGCATGATCGTTGGCGATGCGCGCGGCGGTCTCCGCCTGCGGGTCGATGTGCGGCACCTCGCGCCAGAGATCGAGCACGTCCCCCAGGTGCGTGATCCACACGCTCTCGTCCGCGGCCGCCGTGAGCTTCAGTTGCTTGAGAGCGCCGAGGAGCGCCACCAGAAGCGACTCATGGTTGGTGTGGAAGCGGAAACCGCCGGTGGCGAGGCGGTGGTCGCTGATCAGGTGCAGGTCGGGGATGAACACCCGCAGATCCTTGGGATCGGGGAAGCCGAGGCGCTCATCCCGCAGGGCGGCGACGAGGCTGACCTGGGCCAGTTCCTGGAGGATGGCCAGCAGGCGGTCGTGCATGATCAGTCACCCCTGGGTTTGGCGCCCACCACCCGGGTCACCAGCAGTTGATCCAGGTGTTTCGAGCGCGGATGAAAAAAGACCCACCAGTAGGTGCCATCGCTCATGGCCGCCACCTGGGTGTCGGAAAGCGCGTACCGTTCCCGTGCATCCACGACCTGAAAGACCGGGCCGGTCACAAACCACGGTCGGAGCGCGCGGCGGGAAAGATCATCGAGCGTGCGGTCCTGGGAGAGCCAGGCCAGCAGGCCCGCGTAATGCTCGCCGGCACCCGGATCGACCACGCCCTGGCCGTACCGGCGCGTATCGCCTCCCGCCTGCAGGAATTGGCGGAGGCGTTGCCGGCCGGCCGCATCCAGCGGCAGCTGGATCCGGTCGGCGGCCGACACCTCGGTCCGAAACTCCGCCTCCCGGACGGCGACATAGGGAGCGACGCCCTCGGGTTGCGGGCAGCCGCCGGCCGCGACCAGCAGCAGCGCCGCGAGCATCCCGGTCAGCAGACGAATCAGCGGAGCGGCGGCCGCGGGCGGTATCCGCGCCGGCGCGCCGGAATTGTCGCACATCTTCGATCGGCACATGGGGCAAGCTGGATGGACCTGCCGGTTCTTCGTCGGGTCGCCAACATAACACATCGGCGGCCGAAGCCAAACGGAGAGTGGACATTGCCGCCGGGCGGCGACCCGGCCGCCGGCGGGGAGGGATTGGCACCGCCGCGGCGAACGCCTTCGCCCCTTGGGGTGCGTCAGGGGCCATCCGCTTCCGCGAGGCGGCGGGCCAGGAATTCGCGCTCGGCGGGCAGGGCGGCGAGCTCGAGCGCCTGGCGGAAGCACCCGGCGGCGCGCACGGGCTCGCCTGCGTCCAGCCAAAGCTGTCCGGCCACGGCGTGGCGCAGATGGTACTGTTCGAGCGCGGCCGTGCCGGCGGTTTCGTCGAGCGCGCGAAGGCCCGCGCGCGGACCATGCACCCGGGCCACCGCCACGGCCCGGTTGAGCGCTGCCACCGGCGAGCGGTCCAGGGCGACGAGCTGATCGTACAACTCCAGGATCCGCCGCCAGTCCGTGGCGGCGTAGCTCGGCGCGAGGCAGTGGCAGGCGGCGATGCCGGCCTCGAGGTGATAACGGCTGACTTCGGCGCCCTCGGCGGAGGGGGCGAGGCAGTCGAGGCCGTGTTCGATTTCCCGGCGATCCCACCGGGTGCGGTCCTGCTCGGCGAGCAGCAGGAGGCTGCCGGTGTCGTCGACCCGCGCCGGCAGGCGGGCTGTATTGAAATGCATCAACGCCAGCAGGGCCAGCGTCGCCGGCTGGCGGCCCGCGGGATGCGCGGCGAGCAGCCCGGCCAGCCGGATGGCGTCGGCGCACAGATCGGCGCGCAGGAGCGCGTCGCCCTGCGAGGCCTTGTAACCCTCGTTGAAGAGCAGGTAGAGCACCTGGCGGACGACGGCCACGCGCGGAGCCAGTTGCGCAGCGGCCGGCAGCTCGAAGCCGACCCGGTGCTCCCGCAGGTACTGGCGGGCGCGCACGAGGCGCTTGGCGATCGCCGCCTCCGTGCAGAGGAAGGCGGCGGCGATCTCCGGCTCCCCGAAACCGCCGAGCGTCTTGAGGGTGAGCGCCACCTGGGCTTCCGGGGCCAGACCCGGGTGGCAGCAGACGAACATCATGCAAAGCTGGCTGTCCCGGATCTCGTCCTCAAACCGCGGCGGCGGCACCGCCAGGGCGCCGTGCAGGCCGTCCTCGACCAGCGGCACCAGCGTGGCCTGGCGATCGCGCCAAAGCCGGGCCCGACGGAGGTGGTCGAGGGCGCGGTTCTTTGCCGTCTGCAGGAGCCAGGCCGACGGGTGTTCCGGCACGCCGGTGTACGGCCAGATCTGCATCGCCCGCACCAGGGCGTCCTGGACGACGTCCTCGGCGAGGTGCAGGTGCGCCACGCCAAAGTGCCGCGTCAGGGTCGCCACCAAGCGTCCGGCCTCGCGACGGAACAGATGGTCGACCGTCTGCGCGACCGCGTCGGTGCCGACCGCGGCGGGCGGGGCGGAAGGCATGGCGGAGCGGCTCACACGCCGGGCAGCGGCTTGGCCTGACGCACCTCGACGGAGGTGTAGGTGCCCAGGCCCGGGCAGGCGCGCGCGATCTCAACGGCGTGGGCGAAATCCCGGGCCGTGATCCGCATGAATCCGCCGATCACCTCCTTCGCCTCGGCAAACGGACCGTCCGTGTTCTGGGCTCCGCGGGCACCGCGGAGCAGCCGCGCCGGGTTCTCCTCCAGCGGTTCGCCGGCCAGGTATTGGCCCTGGGCCCGCATGGATTGGATCCAATCGGCCCATTTCTGGTAGCTTTGCTGCATTTGTTCGGGCGTGAGCTCGGGCATGTCCTCCGGATGACGGAAGACGAACAGGTAGGTGGGAGCGGCGGATGTTTGCGTCATTGTGGTAATGGTTTCGAGGAAGAGAACGAACGGCGGGGCGGTCCGAGGACAGATTTCCGCGGCCTCCGCCCCGCCGACTCGCGCCGCCGATCCGGCGGTCAATCCCGCGGGCCCGCCGCCCGGCCGGCCGCCAGCCATTCCAGCGTCCGCCGGATGCCCTCGTCGTAGGGGGTCAGGGGTGGGGCGGGGATGAGGCGGCGCAGCTTGCCGCCATCGTAGCCGATCGGTTTCTGGTAATCGGGAAGTAGCGGCAGGAAGCCGCGCAGGTCGCGTTGGAACCAACTGACCACCCGCAGCAGCCCGGGTCCGGCGGCGCGGATCTTCACCGGCCGGCGCAGGAGACGGCCCACGAGTTCGGCCACCTGCCGGCCGGTGATGGAACGGCCTCCAGGAATGATCCAATGCTCCCCGTAGGCCTGCGCGTGCGCCGCCAGCGCGACGGCGGTGGCCATCGCGTCCGGCACGAAGGCGTACTCGTGCGGCACGTCGAGCCCGCCGATCCAGTTCATCGTCTTGCCGGCGGCCGCCTCCTTCAGCGGCTGCTGGAGCACGCTGGTGTGCACGAACGGACCGTAGAAGTCCGGCAGGTTGACGATGGCCGCGCCGGCCTCGCGCAGGATGTCCTCGGCCTCGCGCCGGTGCCGCACCCAGGCGCTGCCGTCGATCCGCGGGTGCGACTCGTCGAGCAGCAGGCGCGCGGACGGCAGATAGGCCCAGAAACTGGAGATTTGCAGGCCACGGGCGCCGCTTTCGCGGAGCGCCGCCGCGACGTTGCGGGCGACGACCGGATGCAGATGCATCTGGTCCGGCGGCAGGCCGACGCAGTCGAAGACCAGGTCGCAGCCCGTCACTGCGTTCCAGGCATGATCGGCGCGGGTCAGGTCGGCCGCCGCCGTCTCGACGGCGCCGTCGGGAAACGCACGCTGCAGGTTGGCCTCGCGGCGCGAGACGGCGCGGACCGCCACGCCGGCCTGGCGCAGCGCGGCGGCGAGGTGGATGCCGGTGGGACCGGTGGCGCCGAGGATGGCCGCCTTCTGGAAGCGGAGTGTAGCCATCGCGGGCGCAAATTACCCGCCTCGGCGGCCGGCGCAAGGGACGGCACGCAATTGTGACGCCGCCGTCCTCGCGGCCGCTCGGGTGCATTCGTGCCGGAAGGAGCACCACCGCAGAGGCGGGGAACACGCAGAGAAATCGTCGGCGGAACCCGCGCCCGGTCGCCCGCCGAAGCGGGCGGAGGCGGACGCGTGGGCGGTGGTGAGGTCAATGGCCCCAAGATGGCCAAGAGGCTCGGGGGTGGTCAGCCTGCGTCGGGTGGAGCCCGCGCTCCGCGCGGGCTGGCCGCGACGTCACGCATGCGGTGGGGATGGGGCGAACGGCACAACCGAGGGCCGCAGATCGGCGGACCCGGCCAGATCGCCCGGGCGGCCTCAAGTCACCTTCTCGGCGGCCGGCGCGGCGGCAGCCGCACCGCCGTCCAGCACGGCCCGCATCCGCGGCACATCGAGGGCCCGGTCCCAGCGCGCGATCGCCAGGGTCGCCACGCCGTTGCCGATGAGGTTGGTGACGGCCCGCGCCTCGTTGATGAAGCGGTCCACGCCGAGCAGCAGCACCAGGCCGGCGACGGGAATCTTGTGCAGCGACGCCAGCGTCGCGGCCAGCGTGACGAAACCGCCTCCGGCCACGCCGGCCGAACCCTTGGATGTAAGCATCAGCACCGCGAGCACGACGATCTGATCGCCGAGACTGAGCGGCGTGTTGGTGGCCTGGGCGATGAAGATGGCGGCCATCGTCAGGTAGATCGCCGTGCCGTCGGGGTTGAAGGTGTACCCGGCCGGCAGCACCAGCCCCACGACCGGCCGGGAGCAGCCGATGTTCTCAAGCTTGGTCATCATCTGGGGCAGCACGACCTCGGTGGAGACGGTGGCGAAGACGATCACAATCTCCTCGCGGATGTACCGGAGGAATTTCCAGAGGTTCACGCCCGCGCTGCGCGCGATCAGCCCGAGCACGCCGCCGATGAAAAGCACGCTGGTGAGGCAGACCGCGATCATCAACTGGCCGAGCGACGCCAGCACCCCGAAGCCGTATTTGCCCACGGTAAACGCCATCGCGCCCAGGGCCGCGAGCGGCGCCAGGCGCATGATCATGCCGACGATGCTGAAGAGCGCGTGCAGGAGGGCGTCGATGACCTTGAGCAGCGGTTCGGTGCGGGCGCGCAGGCGCGACATGGCGATGCCCAGCAGCACCGAGAACAGGATGATCTGGAGCATGTCGTTCCGGGCGAACGCGTCGACCGCGCTGGTGGGAATGATCCGCAGGAAGAACCCGGCGACCCCGCCCTGGCCCTGGGTGGCCGCGGTCGCGGTGTAGCTCGCGATCGAGGCCGCGTCGAGGTCCGTCGGGTTGACGTTCATGCCCGCCCCGGGGCGGAGCAGATTCACCACCACCAGGCCGATGCCCAGCGCCGCGGTGGAGACGACCTCGAAATAGAGCAGGGCCTTGAGGCCGATGCGCCCGACCTCCTTCAGGTTGTCCATGCGGGCGATGCCGACGACGATCGTGCCGCAGATGATCGGCGCGAGCAGCATGCGGATCAGGCGGATGAAGGCGTCGCCCAGCGGCCGCAGGGCCTCGCCGCCCGCCGGCCACAGGCCGCCGAAGATCACCCCGATCACAATGGCCAGCACGACCTGGAGAAAGAGGCGGTCACGAAAGCGGCGGCGGACGGGGGTGGCGGCGGGATTCATCGGGGTGGGAATGACGATTTCTGGAGTCAGGCGGGGATGGGATTGGGCTCTCCGCCGGTTGTAGGGCGGCATCGCCGAATGCCGCCGGGTCCCATTTCGGCGGGGTCCGGCGACCCCGCCCTACAATCTGCCGGGCGCGACGGGCGGTGGCGACGGCACATGGCAAGGTTGAGGTTTGCTCGCCTTCATTTGCTCAGCTCCTTCAGCACCCGGTACAGGTCGGCCCTGGCCTCGAAGCCGATGCCGACGAGATCCGGCAACGTCACGTGCCCGTCGACCACCGTCACGCCGTCGGGAAAGCCGCCGAACGGTTGGAAAAGATCGGGGTACGATTCGTTGCCGCCGAGGCCGAGACCGGCGGCGATGGCCAGCGACATCTGGTGGCCGCCGTGCGGGATGCAGCGGCGCGGCGACCAGCCGTGCTCCTTCAGCATTTGCAGGGTACGGAGGTACTCGACGAGCCCGTAGCTCAGCGCGCAGTCGAACTGCAGCCAGTCGCGGTCCGGCCGCAGGCCGCCGTGGCGGATGAGATTGCGCGCGTCCGGCATCGAGAAAAGGTTCTCACCCGTCGCCATCGGCCCGGCGTAGTGCCTGCCGAGTTCGGCCTGCAAGGCGTAGTCGAGCGGATCGCCGGCCTCTTCGTACCAAAACAGGTCGTGGCGCGCGAGGGCGTCGCCGTAGGCGACGGCGGTGGCCAGGTCGAAGCGGCCGTTGGCGTCGACGGCGAGCCGGGCGCTCCGGGGCAGCACGGCCAGCACCGCCTCGATGCGGCGCAGGTCTTCCGCCAGCGGGGCCCCGCCGATCTTCATCTTCACGACCGTGTAGCCGCGGTCCGTGTAGCTGCGCATCTCGCGCTGAAGGGCGGCGAGGTCCTTGCCCGGGTAGTAGTACCCGCCGGCGGCGTAGACGAAGATGCGCCGATTGACGGTGCCGTCGCCGTAGCGCTCGGCCAGCAGTTGAAACAGGGGCCGGCCGGCGATCTTCGCCACCGCGTCCCACACCGCCATGTCGATCGTGCCGACCGCGACCGACCGCTCCCCATGACCGCCGGGCTTCTCGTTGGTCATCATCCGCGCCCAGATCTTGTGCGGATCGAGATTGTCGTGGGCCTCGTCGACGAGCGTCTGCGGCCCGGCCTCCAGAATCCGCGGAATGAACCGCTCGCGCATCAGCGCGCCCTGGCCGTAGCGGCCATTGGAGTTGAAGCCGTACCCGATGACCGGCCGGCCGTCGCGGACCACGTCGGTGATAACCGCCACGACCGAGCAGGTCATCCGCGAAAAGTCGATGTACGCATTGGCGATGGGCGACGCAATCGGGGCGGTCTTTTCCCGGATCTCGACAATGCGCATGGCGGAGTGGGGGGATTGAGGTGCCTCGGCCGCTCGGAGGCAAGAACTTCGGAGCTTCGTCGCGCCCCTGTTTCCGCAAGGCGGCCGGGATACCCTACGCGAGCGGGTTCAGAATGATGCTGCCGATGGCGACATCAGCGGATTCATGTCCTCCGAGGGGGCCGTGGAGAGTCTGAATCTCTTCATCCGCACCAGCCTTCGCCTGAGCGGAGCGAAGGCTGCCGGCCGAAGCCTTGGCGAAGTACGGCGCCCATACCCGCAGCTTCGGGGCGGCGGCCGGCAGGCCAGCTTGGGCCTGCGCCAAGGACGCGCGGCGGCGCTTGATCGTGTCGGCCGGGGGGAGCGCGGCGGGCGCCGGGCCAGGGATTAGGCGTGATCGATTTGCGATTGTCTGATAGAGCACCTCTGTGCGATCCACCGTCCAGCGATTCGCCCAGTTTCCGTCGACGCGCTGGTCGCTCGTCATGCAGGCGGCCCGGACCTTCTCGCCGGAATCCCGGCAGGCCTTGGAAGAACTCTGCGGTGCGTATTGGCCGCCCCTCTATGCCTTTCTCCGGCGTTCGGGATCGAGTCCTCACGAGGCCAAGGATCTCGTACAGGGATATCTCGCCCGCCTGCTCGAGCGAAACGACCTGCAAACGATCGCCGCCGCGCAAGGCTGCTTTCGTTCCTACCTGCTGGCGGGTTTGCGCAACTTTCTTGCCAGCGAATGCCGCCGCGGGGCGGCGCTGAAGCGCGGACATGGCAGGGT
>JBJKRD010000102.1:0-2656 GCA_046704925.1 Opitutaceae bacterium
TGCTGGCCGACGTCGGTGGTCTCCACGGTATCGGCGGGCAGGAACTCGCCGAGCAACCGGCAAAGACTGATCGGATGCAGGGGATCGGTCGCGGGGGGCGGATGCCGCAGGGGATGGGCGGCGCGAAGGTCGGCGGCGCGGGCCCGCCATCCGGTCCGGTCCTGGGCCGGCAGGCGATCGAGCAGGCGGCGGAGGATGTCGCCCGCGTCGCCGACCAAGCCGAGGAAGGCGGGTTTTATTTTGCCAATCTCGGCCGCATCGATGTCGACGTGCGCGATGGCGGCCTGGGGACAGAACTCGGCCACTTTGCCGGTGGCCCGGTCGTCAAAACGCGCGCCGACCGCCAGCAGAAGGTCGGCCTCCTCGAGCAGCAGGTTGGTGCCCTTGGCGGCATGCATGCCCAGCATCCCCATGTACAGGGGGTCGCCGGGGGGCATGGCGCCGAGCGCCATGTGGGTGCAGACGGTGGGGGCGGAGAGCCGGTGCGCGAGCGCACCGGCGAGAAAGGCGGCGTCGGCGGTGATGACGCCGCCGCCGAGGTATAGAACCGGGCGCCGGGCGGCCGCCAGGCGTTGTGCGAGGGCGGTGATGCGTTCGTCCGGACAGGTGGGTGCCGGGGCGGGCCGGCCGGGCGCGGGCCAGCCGCGCACGTCGAGATCCGCCGTCTGCACATCCTTCGGCACGTCGATTGCGACCGGACCCGGCCGGCCCGACTCGGCGAGCTGAAAGGCGAGCGGCACCACGTCGAGCAGCTCGGCCGGATCGCGGACGAGGAAGTTGTGCTTGGTGATCGGCAGCGTGAGGCCGTAGGTGTCGACTTCCTGGAAGGCGTCCGTGCCGATGAGCGCGTGCGACACCTGACCGGTGATGGCGATCAGCGGGACCGAATCCAGCCGCGCATCGGCGATGGCGGTGAGCAGGTTCGTCGCGCCCGGGCCGGAGGTCGCGAGGCAGACGCCGGCGCGGCCGGTCACGCGGGCCATGCCCTGGGCGATGAAGCCCGCGCCCTGTTCGTGGCGGGCCAGGATGTGTCGGATGCCGCCCGACCGGCCGGGAGGCCGACGGTCCGCGGCGTGGAGGGCGTCGTAGAGTGGCAGGTTCGCCCCGCCGGGGATGCCCGAGAGAACGCGGATGCCCTGGCGTTCCAGCAGGGTGCAGAGGATTTCGGCTCCGGTGATTTTCATGATGGATCGTGGGACGGAGCCCCCAGGGCGGGAACCGGCGGCGGCCAAAAAAAAAGCCCCCTCCGGCGCAACACCGGAGGGGGCAAATGGATGGACTACTCAGAACCCTCGCGGTGCGCGACCGAGCATAACGACGACGACCACGACCACGAGGCCGAGGAACGAACGGGTCATCATGCCGGAGGAATTCATGAGCGGACGCCGAGCAAGGGCGGCGCGGGCGGGGGTGTCAAGGCCGCAGAACGGGGTTGGGTTTGCGATCGGGCTCAATCGCCCGGCTCGTGCGTCATCTTGAACGCGAGGGCCGCCGCGACGCCTCCCACCAACTCGGCCACCAGGTAGACGCCCAACTGGTGGAGATTGGCGAGGCCGATCAGGAAGGCGCCTAGGCCCACGGCCGGATTGAAAGCTCCGCCGGAAATGGCGCCCACCGACACGGCTCCCGCCAGCACGGTAAAGCCGATGGCCAGCCCGTAGAACGAGTTGCCGGCGGTGCCTCTCGCGGTGGCGGTGTTGAGCACCACCCAACAGAGGGCGAAGGTGAAGAGAAACTCGACGACCAGGGAGGCTTTCGTGGGAAACAGCGGCGCGCCAGCGGGCGGCCGGCCCACCAACGCGATCACTATGCAGGCGGCAACCGCGCCGGCGGCCAGTTGGGCAATCCAATACGGCACTACGTCGCGGGCGGGGAGTCTTCCCCGCAGCCAAACCGCCAGGGATACCGCGGGATTGAAGTGCCCGCCGGAGACGTGCCCGCCGGCGAAGATCATCACCATCAGCACGGCACCGATGGCGACCGGGGCGAGGGGAGCGCCCGCGCGGACGGCCATGCCCACCGTGAACACGAGGAAGAACGTCCCGATGAATTCAACGAGGTATTTTTTCATGGGGGAGGGGTTTGGCGGATACCTTCAACGTCGCCGGCTGGCGAGTCAATGGCCGGCTGGTCGCGAGCCGGACCGAAACGCCGCGGCGGCAACCAGGGGCGCAGGGTTGCATCACGGGCGCGCCGGGAAATAGACTGGGTCCGGATTCCGCGGACTCTATGCGCTGCGAAATCGGGTCATGCGCGATCGGATTTCTCTTTTGCTGGGCGACATCACGATGCAGGCCGTGGACGCCATCATGAACGCCGCCAATGAATCGCTGTTGGGCGGAGGTGGCGTCGACGGCGCGATCCACCGGGCGGCGGGGCCGGAGCTGTTGGCGGAGTGCCGGAAGCTGGGCGGATGCCCGACCGGTCTGGCGAAGATCACGCGGGGCTGCCGGCTGCCGGCGGACCACGTGATCCACACGGTGGGTCCCATCTGGCGGGGAGGGACCGCGGGGGAGGCAGACCTGCTGGCCTCGTGCTACCTTTCCGCCTTGAAGATCGCCTCCGAGCGGCATTTCGGCACCATCGCCTTCCCCTCGATCAGCACCGGGATCTATGGGTATCCGATCGCACTGGCCTGCCGGGTGGCCCTGCGAAC
>JBJKRD010000103.1:0-2798 GCA_046704925.1 Opitutaceae bacterium
GCGCGAGCGCGGCGAGGTTTCCTTCTGGTGGAACCCGCGCTCCGCGCGGGTCGTCGGCACCTTTGGCCGACAGGATGCTGTCAGCCGGCCCTGCCGTTGTCGCCAGGCTCCGGCGGGCGATCGGGATCAGGCTCCGCCGACAGGGGAAGCCGGCCCGCGTTACCGTTTGGCATTGAGTGTTCACAGCGCGGCAACAGGGGCTCGGCGATGGGAATCGTGGCGGAGCACAACGATGTCGAGCGGGAGATACAGCCGCGGAGCGGTGGTCCATCGCGGAATTGATTTTCCCGCAGGGCGACGCATGCTGCTTTCTATGTCGCCTTCCCCACAGCCGGACCCCCGTGCGGGCGATCCCGAGCCGCCGATCCATCCGTTGCAGGTGCAGGCTTGGCGGAAAATGGGGGCCGTCGGCAGGACGGAGATGGCGATGCAGCTTCGGCGGCAGGTGCGACAATGGAAGTGGCAGACCTTGCGGGCGCAGCATCCCGAGTGGACGGAGGATCGGCTGCGTCGTGAGCTGGCCCGTCTTTATCTACGTGGAAGCTCCCGATCTTTTTGAGCTGTTCGTGCGCCCGCTGCATCGGGCGGGGGTGCGCTATATGCTGTCCGGCTCGCTGGCTTCGATGCATTATGGCGAGCCGCGGCTCACGTTGGATGCGGATATCGTTCTGCACCTTGACCAGGCGGCGGCGGCAGGCCTGGTGAAGATCTTCCCGGCCGGGGAATTCTATCTTCCGCCGGTGGATGTGATGGCGATGGAGGTCGCCCGGCCGACGCGCGGGCATATCAACGTCGTCCATTTGGAGACCGGCTCGAAGGCCGACCTTTATCCCTCGCGCGGACATCCCTATTGGGAGTGGGCTTGGCGGCATTGCCAGCTCGCTCCGGTGGGGACGATGGAAGTCCGATTCGCTCCGCCGGAGTATGTCATCCTTTGGAAGCTGGAGTTTTTTCGGGAAGGCGGCGGCGAAAAACATCTTCGCGATGTCCGTGGCATGTTGACGGTGACCGGGCCAGCGATCGACCAGGCGTGGCTTGATCGGGTTTGCGCGGAGCTGGGTCTGGCGTCGTTCTGGCAGTTGGCCCGAGGGGGCTGAAGTGCGAGGCGCTTTGGGGCACGGCGCCGGTCCCCTCGCGTTCAATGTGCTTGGCTGCTCGTTCTCTCGGGCCTACGTGCGGAGCCCCAGTTTCCACAGCAAAGCGACCAGCGCGCTGCGCCGGAGATGGCGAAGCAGCCGCGGATGGGTCTCGAGCTCCGCCGGGGTAATGTCGCGTCCGTGCTCGCAACGCCGCAGGCGCCCGATTTCCTTTTGTCCCACGGTCTGCATGGCAGCGGTCGTCTTTTGCCGGGCGTGCACCCGGAAGCATCCGAGGAAATACGGCAGCCGGACGATCTTCGCGCCGGCGGCTTGAAAGCGCAGCAATAGGTCCCAATCGATCGCAAACTGCAGGGAGGTGTCCACGCCGCCGACCCGATCCCAGAGGTGGCGGCGCCAGAAGAGCGTCTCTTGGGGGACGAAATCGTTGAGCCGCAGAACCTCGGGGTCGTGGCGGGGCAGGAACCACCGGGCGATTTCCTGCGAATGCTCGTCCATTACTATGCGGTGTCCATAGACGACATCGACGTCCGGGTGCCGCGCGAAATAGTCGGCGACAAAACGCAAGGCGCCCGGCAGGTAGAAGTCGTCGGAATTGAGCCACGCCATGAGGTCCTCCGGCCGTCCGGTGGTCTTGGCAAAACCCCGGGCGATCGCGTCCGCCTGACCTTGATCCGGCGCACTCTCCCAGGCGTGCAGCCGATCCGCATGCCGGCGGATGATCTCGACGCTGCCGTCGGTGGATCCACCGTCTTGTACGACGTACTGGAAGTCGGCGTCCGGCTGGTTCACGACTGACGCTAGACAAGACTCCAAGAAGTCAGAGTGGCCGTAGCTCGGAGTCACGATGGCGATACTCGGCAAGGGCCGGCCGGATCTTTTGGTCCGAGGAAACCTTTCGTAGCGAATGGGCCGTGGCGCATGCTGCGGAAAGGTGGGGGCTTGATAGGCGACGAGTTCACTTGTGCGTCCACCGGCCAGCCATCCCAGTCTCGGCCGGCGCGGCGTCTGGGAATTGAGGTGAACCAACGGGACCCAGTCTCCATCCGGCGCCTGGGCTTCAAGTCGCAGGTGGGCATGGCCGGGTGGCAGCAGGGCGCGGATTTCGAATCCCGTGGAGTCGTCGGGAGCGTCTGGGATGGCGCCCATGACGTCTGGTCGCGGTAGGCCGACGGCCCCGTGGACCGCGAAGCCGGGTAGCGACAGCCGGATGCCGCGGATGGGCCGGCCGCGACGGACTCCGTCCGCGTTTCGGGGCTGAAAGCCGGATGCCGGACCCGGCACGCGACGCGGCGAAGCCGACGCCTGGCAATCGTCGGCATAACACCAGCCCCTCACGATCACGAAGCGGCTCGGCAGATGCCATGAGGTCGGCGCATCGACGTAGAATTGCATCAGAGGGGCGTGAACAATGGGGAAATGTCTGTAGCTGCGTAACGTGTCCGGATCGACCCAGTATGATGATTGGCGGTGCCTTTGGTCGGTGAAAATCGGGAATTCAGGTCGGCGGTGGCGCGGACTGCGCGCCTACGGTTGGCAGGGATGAGGCGCGTTTGCGCGTGCCTGAAGGCGATAATCACCGGCTATCGGATCGAAATGAGGATTGAAGAATGGGTCGCAAATAGAAAGCCGGGCGGGCCAGGGATCTTGGGCCGCCGCGGCCCGGAGGGCGTCAACGTCTCCCCGCCAATCCGCAGGCCG
>JBJKRD010000104.1:0-20335 GCA_046704925.1 Opitutaceae bacterium
CGGTTGAAGAATCCCTGATGCCAGACCGTGATGACGGAGGCCTCGTTCGGCACCACGTCCTCCATGCGAAATTCGGCGACGGAATCCACGATCTCGGTGTGGCGCGGCTGTGAGTATTTCTCCTTCAGCGCGAGCAGTTCCTCCTTGATCACGGCCAGAAGCCGTGCGTCGGATTCAAGAATGCTGCGGTATTCCTCGACCAGCTTGAGCAGTTCGAGGTACTCGGCTTCGATTTTTTCCCTTTCCAGACCGGTCAACTGGTAGAGGCGCAGTTCGAGGATGGCGTTGGCCTGGCGCTCGCTCAACGGGTAGCGGGCCATCAGCTTGGTCCGGGCTTCGTCGCGGTCCCGGGCGCTGCGGATCAGGCGGACGAAATCGTCGAGGTTGTCGAGGGCGACCTTGTAGCCCTCGAGGACGTGGGCACGATCTTCCGCCTGGCGGAGGCGATATTTCGTGCGGCGGGTGACCACCTCCCGGCGATGCTCGACGTAGCAGTCGATCAGCTCCCGGATGTTCATCTGCTTGGGCCGCTTCCGGTCCAGGGCCAGCAGGATCACGCCGAAGGAGGACTCGAGCGCGGTCTTTTGAAAGAGCTGGTTGATGACGATCCGCGCCTGTTCCCCCCGCTTGAGTTCCACCACGATGCGCGTGTTCTCGTCGGACTCGTCCCGCAGATCGCGGACGCCGTCGATCACCTTGTCGGCCACCAAGTCGGCGATGCGCGTGACCAGCGAGGCCCGGTTGATGTTGTATGGGATCTCGGTGATGACGATCTGTTCGCCGCCTCCCTTGAGCTCCTCGGTGTGGGCTTTGCCGCGAATGCGGACAATGCCCTTGCCGGTGGTGAGGTAGGAGCGGATGCCGTCGCGGCCGGTGATGACGCCGCCGGTGGGAAAATCCGGCCCGGGGATCATGGTGACCAGTTCCTCCAGCGAGAGAGTGGGCCGGTCGATGACCGCGGTGACGGCGGTGATGATTTCGTCCAGGTTATGCGGCGGAATGTTGGTCGCCATGCCCACGGCGATGCCCGTGGAGCCGTTCATCAGCAGATTGGGCAACGCGGCGGGCAGCACCACGGGTTCGACCGTCGATTCCTTGTAGTTGGGCGCAAAATCGATCGTTTCCTCGTCGATATCGCGCAGCAACTCCTCGGAGATTTCGGCCAGGCGGCACTCGGTGTAACGGTAGGCCGCGGGCGGGTCCCCGTCGACGGAGCCGAAATTGCCCTGCGGATCGATCAAGGGGTAACGCACGACCCAGGTCTGGGCCAGACGGACCAGCGTGTCGTAGACCGAGGCGTCGCCGTGGGGATGGTAGTTCTTCAGGACCTCGCCGACGACGCCGGCGCACTTGTCGTACGCCCGGTTGTGCAGCAAGCCTTCCCGCAGCATGGCGTAGAGAATGCGACGCTGCACGGGCTTGAGGCCGTCGCGGGCGTCCGGCAACGCCCGGGCAATGATCACCGACATCGAGTAATCGATGTAGGCGGTCTGCATGATCTCGGTGATATTGGCCGTCGAAAGCTTTTCGTTGGCGGTATACATTGCGAAGGAAGACGGGGCGGGCGCCGGAAAGGGCGAAACGGGGTCCGGTCGGACGGCGTTGATTCAGCGGACGCTTCCGGCCGGCCGTGACGGATTTGATCTCAAACGTCGAGATACTGCACGTTGAGGGCGTTGTCCTCGATGAACTGGCGGCGAGGCGGCACCTCGTCGCCCATCAGGAGGGTGAAGAGCTGATCCGCCTTCGCGGCATCGTCGATCGAGACCCGCAGCAGGCGGCGCTTCTCGGGATCCATGGTGGTCTCGTAGAGTTGCTTGGGATTCATCTCCCCGAGTCCCTTGTAACGCTGGATGGCGAGACCCCGGCGCCCGAGCTGCCGGATGTGATGGAGGATCTCAAACGGGGCGTACAGTTCGACCCGGGTGTCGCTGCGGGGACCGGAGTTGTCGGTGATGATGTAGCGGGCCTCGTCCCGCGGCGAAAAGCGCGAAACGTCCAGGCCGCTCGCCGCCATCAGGCGCAGGAGCTTGGTCATCTCCGTGGCTTCGAAGATCTCGTGGATGGTGATCCGGCGCGCCAGGAAAGGGGGAGCGCTGCCGTTGTCCCCCCGTCGCGCGTCGCCGACCGGCGGCGTGCTGCCGGTGATGGCGCCCGTCGAGTCGAGGGCGTCGGCGTCGAGGTCCACGCGCTGGATGAACGTCGCGCGGCTCTCGTCGTCGCGCAGGAATTCATGCGTCTCCCGGTTGCCCTCGCGGATGCGCGCGACGTAGCGCGGCAGCTCGTGCGTCTTGGGGTCGTGCTGGTCGAGGTACTCGGCGAGCGAGGCGCCATGGCGCGCGACTCCGGCGCCCAGCTTTTCAAGGGCGGCCAGCAACTCGACGATCTTGTCGATCTGCGCCGGGGCAAAGGTGGACTGATCCCGCAAGCGGGTCAGCACGACGTCTTCGGAACCGAGTTCAAGCAGCATGCGGTTGAGCTGCTCGTCGTTGTCGACGTACTGCTCGCGTTTCTTCCGCTTGATCTTGTAGAGCGGCGGTTGCGCGATGTAGACGTAGCCGCGCTCGATCAACCCGCGCATCTGGCGGTAGAGGAAAGTCAACAGCAGCGTGCGGATGTGCGACCCGTCGACGTCCGCGTCGGTCATGATCACAATCTTGTGGTAGCGGGCCTTGTCGCCGTTGAAGGCGGAGTCGTCCTCGCCGGAGCCGATGCCCGTCCCGATCGCGGTGATCAGGGTGCGGATTTCCTCGTTGTTCAGCACCTTGTCGAGCTGGGCCTTCTCGCTGTTGATGAGCTTGCCGCGCAGCGGCAGGATGGCTTGGAAGCGCCGGTCGCGGCCCTGCTTGGCCGAGCCGCCGGCGGAGTCGCCCTCGACGATGTACAGTTCGGTGAGCGCGGCGTCGCGCTCCGAGCAGTCGGCGAGCTTGCCCGGCAGGCCGCCGCCCGAGAGCGCCCCCTTGCGGATGGTGTCGCGGGCCTTGCGGGCGGCCTCGCGGGCGCGCGCGGCGTTGAGACATTTGTCGATGGTCCGTTTGGCGATGGCCGGGTCCTTTTCGAAGAAGTACTTCAGCTTTTCGCCGACGATCTTCTGAACGATGCCGTCCACCTCCGAGTTGGACAGCTTGGTTTTGGTTTGGCCCTCGAAACGGGGCTCGGGCAGTTTGATGGAGATGACGGCCACGAGGCCTTCGCGCACATCATCGCCTGTGATACCGGGATCCTTCTCCTTCAGGAGATTGTTGGCCTTGGCGAAATTGTTGATGACGCGGGTGAGCGCGGTGCGAAAGCCCGAGAGGTGGGTGCCACCCTCCAGGTTGAAGATGGAATTGGCGTAGGCGAAGATCTGGTCGTTGTAGGAGTCGTTGTACTGGATGGCCACGTCGACCATCGTGCCGGCCTTGGTCGGATCCTCGTTGGGCACCGTGTCGTTGAAGGTGATCGGCTTGGGATGGAGGACGTTCTTGTTGGCGTTGAGGAACCGGACGAATTCCGCAATGCCATCTTTGAAGAGGAAGCGCTCGTTTTTCTGCGAGCGGTCGTCGGCCAGGGTGATGGAGACGCCGGGGTTGAGGAAGGCGAGTTCCCGCAGGCGGTTGGCCAGGATTTCGTATTTGAACTCCCGGGTGACCTTGAAGATCTCGGGGTCGGGCTTGAAGGTGATCGTCGTGCCGGTCTTCTTGGTTTCCGCGATCACCGTCATCTTCTGCGTGGTTTTGCCCTGGGCAAAACGCATGTGGTAGACCTTGCCGTCGCGGCGCACCTCCGCTTCGAACCACTCGGAGACGGCGTTGACGCATTTCGCGCCGACCCCATGCAACCCGCCCGACACTTGATAGGCCCCTTTGCCGAATTTGCCGCCGGCATGCAGGTTCGTCAGCACGAGTTCAAGGGCGGGGATCTTGTAGATCGGGTGCAGATCGACGGGGATCCCTCGTCCGTTGTCCTCGACGGAAACCGACCCATCGAGGTGGACCGTGACGTTGATATGGGTGGCAAAGCCGGCCAACGCTTCGTCGATGGAATTGTCAACGACCTCGAACACGCAGTGGTGGAGGCCGCGCTCCATCGTATCGCCGATGTACATGTCCGGGCGTTTCCGGACGCCCTCAAGACCTTCGAGTTTCTGGATTTTCGAGGCGTCGTAGGCGGCGGCACCGGCTTGGATTCGGCTGAGGTCTTTCGGGTCTTCTTGGTCGGGCATGCAGGCGGAGATTTGACGGTGAAAAGGGCACAAAAACAGTCTGGCAAAACACCCCCTCCGACAACGTTTTTCTTGGCCAATGTCGGGTGCCGATGAATTTTGGGTTGCGCGCCGAAGATAAGCGTGTAAGTTGCTGAATTCGTGAAGCTTTCGGTCAAGGTCGACTACGCTTGCAGGGTGCTTGCACAACTGGCGCGGCATTATGGAGAAGGACGCCTGGCGCACATCGAGGAATTGGCCAAGGTGGAGGCCGTTCCAGCGAACTATCTGGTGCAGATTTTGAGCGAGCTCCGCAACGGCGGGCTGATCGCCAGCCGGCGCGGCAAGCAGGGTGGCTACGTGCTTTCCCGCCCGCCGGAGAAGATCACGCTTCAGGACATCGTTCGCCTGATCGAAGGCGACATCTTGGAACTCAGCGGGGGCGCCGACGGCCATTCGGGCAAACGGATCCAGCAGGTGTGGCGGGAGGTGCGCGCGAGCCTGGACTCAAAGTGCAAGAGCTACACGCTCGACATGCTGATCCCCAAAGGACCGGGGGAGATGTACTACATTTGAGGTTTGGACACGACGGGAGCGGACTCGAACCGACGGGCCGGGGCGTTTGATGCGGGCGAATCTCGGCGGAGGCCCGCCCGGGGCAACTTTCATTTGACCGGACCGGGCGGGAGCGCACAGTCAGGCAGCCATGCTGCCACCGATAATGGAGAAACTGCTCGTGCTGCAGGATCGCGACCAGCACCGGCTGTCTCTCGAGGCGCAGTTGCATTCTATTCCGCGCGACGTTGCCGCCATCGACCAGGCCGTGGCGGCCGAAAAGTCTGCGATCGAGGCCGCGCGGCAGGAATTGCTGGACCTGGAGCTGAAAAAGAAGGCCTTGGAGAGCCAGATTGCCTCGGCCGCGGAGACGCTGGCGAAATACAAGAGTCAGCAGCTGCAGGTGCGGAAAAACGACGAGTATCAGGCGCTGGGCGTGGAGATCGATCACAAGCAGGGCGAGGTCGATACCGCCGAGGAGGAGGAATTGCGCGTGATGTATGCCATTGACGATGCCCGGAGGCGGTTTGCCGCCGCGGAAGCGGAGATGAAGCAGAACATTGCGGGCCATGAGGGACGCATCCGGTTGCTGCGCGAACGCGAGGCGGGCCTTCAGGCCGAACTGGAGGGGGCTCAGGCGAAGGTCGAGGAGGCGCGCGCCTTGGTCGATGGCGGCACCCTGCGCCTTTACGACCGGCTCATGAACAAACCCGGCCCGCCGGCCGTGGTTCCTATCCATGATGGTCGGTGCGACGGGTGCCATCTCAGGGTTTCCTTCAACCTCGACAGCGAATCCCGCAAGGCGGACAAAGTCGTGACCTGCGACCAGTGTGGCCGGATCGTTTTTTGGGAGGCCTGAAGCAGCCGGTGGTGGCGGGTCGGACCGCGCATCTGTAAGATTTCCAGAGATTTGGTGGTGGTTCGAGGGGCCGCCGGGTGATCAGTCGATGGCCCGGATGCGGGCGGGAAAAGCGTCGCTTGCCTCTTCCCAATCCAAACTTCATCCTGCTCTTTCTTGGTCTTGGGGCCAGATCGTCGCTCCGTTCTTTGGAAACATCCCACGATGCGGGTAAACTCGCATCCGTCAGGTCTGGACTCCGGGGCAGCCCGCGATTCCAGACGGTTCGGAGAGGAAAGTCCGGACACCAAAGGGGCAGGATTCCCGGCAAGAAACGTCGTCGCGCCGGCCCGGCTGGCTGCAAGGCCGCCGACCGGATTCGCTTCCGCTCAAGCCGGGGCACGGCGGCTCAATCCGCCGTGACGGAGAGTGCCACAGAGAATATACCGCCTTGTGGCGCACGGCATCGCTGTGCGCCCGAGGTAAGGGTGAAAAGGTGGGGTAAGAGCCCACCGCGCCAGGCAGTAATGCCGGCGGCATGGAAAACCCAATCCGGTGCAAGACAAAATAGGGGACTGGACGGCCCGTCCTTTAGTCCCGGGTATGTCGCATCCTCCGGCGTTTGCACTGCGAACTTCGGAGGACGGGTCCGACAACGGACCCGAGAGAAATGACGGTTAACCTGGTTTCGACCGGGTACAGAATCCGGCTTACGGCCCCAAGACCAAGATCTGCACCCGGCGTCGCCGCCCACCCCTGCCGCCGACCAAGGCGGTCCCGGACCGGGGCGAGCTTCGCGGAATGTTCCTCAGAAAGTAAGGTAGGGGGCGAATTCGCTACGATCGCTGGCCGAGGTCAGTTCGTTCCAACTGGCGATGCCAAAGGGATTGTCGGCGCCCAGGTTGGCGAGCGATTCGTCGTAGTGGAAGGCGGCGTTGCCGACGACCGTGATAACGCTGCCGACGTAGGATCCCATGACATCGCCGTTGCCATTGATTTTGATCGAGGCATTTGGCGCATAGACGATGCCGGAAAGTACCCCGTTGCCGGCAATCTGGATGCTCTGGCTCGTGGTGTTCGTGCCGTAGAGCTGAAAATCCTTGGCCGGTTGGGCCGTGGCCGTGGTGGTGCCTCCGTTCATGACGCCGTTGCCGGCGATGGAGACGTCGCCGGGCGTGTAGATCGCCAGGGTGGAACCCGTCGCGATGTTCACAGCGCCGGAGCCGCCGCCAATGCTGATATTGTAGCCCGTCGGCATCAAAATGACCACGTTGCCGCCGCTGATCGTGAGCGTCTTGTTGTTAAACGAAATGCCGTCCACCTGGTAGTAGTAATTGCCGTCAGGGGAGATGTCGGCGGGACTGAGGGGCAGGGTCGTGCTATTGGTTATGGCTCCGATGTCTTTGGGGGTGGGGCCGGTATAGCCGACATTCTCGAGGTTGACCGAAAAGTCGGTGGCGACGCGACTCGGATCGATTCCGTCGTAGACCGGGGAGCTGGCGCTGACGTGGCCATTGGGACCGACCGTAATTCCTGAGAGGTCAGGCGACCCGATCGAAGCGTAGCCCCAGATATCGGCATTGTTGACGGTGATGGCGCTGACCACCTGCGGGCTGCCGATGCTCCCGGCGTCATGGGCGATCCCCGAGCTGTAGGGTATCGGCGGGGTCGCCGGATCGTTGTCGGGATCGGAGTTCCAACTGTCCACCGACGCGTTGTTGCCGCTGAACGTGATGCCATTCTTGGCCACCATCCCCATGGCGAACAGTGAACGGCGATGGAGGACGACTTGGACCATGCGGGTGAGGGGCGGACCATGGGGCGGCGTGATGATGGATTCGGCCACGACCACCGGCTGGACCGAGCCGGCCGGATTGTAATTGCGCACATAGACCCGGACCTCTCCCGTGGTGTTTTGCGGGTAAGTGAAGCCGGTCCATTTGCGGTAGGCAATCGGAGTAGTGTGATCTGTGGGATCGACCGTGGTCGTCCAACTACTCCACGCTGTGCTACTGCCGGCGGTCATCTGGTTGAAGGACCAGATAGCCTGCTCCAGGCCGGTCTCAGCGAGATTGAGCGAGGCGTTGCTGTAGAACGTGCGGTCCGCAAGTTTGACGGCGGTGATGCTCATCGACAGGTAACTCGTGAGGGCAATGGCCACGAGCACTGCCAGTATCATCGCCGCGATGAGGACGGAGCCACGAGACGGTTGGCGGGGGGTGGTATTCATTTTGAAAAGCGGGTTTCAGGTACTGACCGGTTTGTTGCGGAGAATGAAACGTGCGGAAAGGACCATGTCGGTTGCCGTGGCTACCGTGGTGGTGGAACGAGCGGCCGTCAGACTGAGCTGGATTTGTTTGGTATCCAAGGCGTTGGTGGCCGGTCCGGCGCTTCCGATCTTGTACGCGTTGAAAGCCAGGGTGCGGACGTTGTGGATGAGCACGGTGCCGGGATTGGTCGAAGCGAGAGTGCCGTATTTCCAGAGAAAGCACCGGTAGGTCGGGCTGGTCGGGTTGGTGTCCAGATAGTAAGTCTTGGTGACGGTTCCGCCGCCGAGGGTGGACGGTGGGATGGTCAGGGTGACAATCGTCGGCGCCGGGGACGAGGAGGGCAAAACTCCGTTCCAGTCGACATTGTTGGCCATCCTGACGTCCTCGCCGAACGTCTCGAGCGCCTTCCGGGCTTGAGCCTCCAGTTCGGCGTAATTGGCGGCGTTGGCGCCGGTGCGCCCGATCATCAGGAACGTGGTAAGGATGCCGAGCAGGATGAACGCGCCGAGAACCGCCGAGATCATGAGCTCGGTCAGCGTGAACCCGCACGGATCGGCGAGTCGGCGATCAGTGGACGGTGTAGAAATAGTCATAAAGTCCATCCTTGGCGTAAAAGGACGTCGTGCTGAGTTGGTGGGTCCGGCCGTCGAGACCGGTCCAGCTGACTTCAACGGTGAGATGCTTCATGTCAGCTTGCCCGCTGACGTCGCTGACGTAGAGCGTGCACGCGTAGTGTTTGGCGGCCGGCAGGCTGCCACCGAAGACGGTGGACAAGTCGACTGGCTGTGACGCGGAATACGCGGAAATGGTGGACCAATTCTGCAGATGCAGGTTCTCCATCGTGCTCTGCACGATCTGGGTCGCCAGCGTCGTGCTGCGGGCGGTGTCGAGCGCGTTGTAGCCGAATTGCACCGTGGTCAGCGAGGTGGCCAGGGCGAAGGCCATGACAAATACTGCCATCGCGACCTCGAGCAGGGTGAAGCCACCCGAGCGACGGTGGCACCGGGCGCGAGGCGCGGCGGTTGGCCTGTCGGTCCCCACCGAAGTGCCCGCAGGCTCAAGGCGAAAAGGCGCATTCATCGTGACTAAGATATCCTGGGTGGCGCGGCGGCGTTAGAGGCCAAGGCCCGCCGAATTTGGGTGGAAAAGTGATAGGTCGGTTTGGGTCTGTTGCGCCTGGGGGAAACTCCCCATGGTCGTCGTCGATTGGAAAAAATCCGTGAAGAAAGGCCTGACACTATCGTCCGGCCGGAGAACAACACGTCACGCCTCCGGTGAACCCGCGACCCAGGGTTCGGGTCAACGCCCGGGATCCCGCCGTCGGCGGAACGACACGCCTGTCGCGAAGGGGAACCGCAGTGGCGTGCACCCTAAGTGTTCCGGCTCGCGGCGCGGAATCGCGTTCACCACCCGGCGAAAACCGCCTGGTAAGGCTGGCGGTCTTCCTGCGTGGTGAGTTCGCGCCATTTTCCAACACCGTACGGCGTGGTGGTCCCGTAATCGCCGAGCGACTCGTCGTAATGGAAAGCGGCGTTGCCGGTGAGAGTGATTCTGTCGGCAACCACGGATCCCTCCATATCGCCATTCCCGTTGAGAGTGACCTTGCCGTTGGGGGCATAGATGGCGGCCTTGAGGACGCCGTTGCCCGCGACCTTGAGGTCCTGCCCGCCGGCGCTGTGATTGGATCCCCAGATCACACAACTCACCGGCGCCGCGTTGGCGTTGGCGATGCCGTTGCCGGCGATCAGCACGTCGCCCTCGACGTAGAGCGTCAGGGTGGCGCCGACGGCGATGTCGATGCCCGCCTTGCCGGTGACGCTGATGACGTTGGTTCCGGGACCACCCGTGAGGACCAGCGTGACATCGCCTTCCACGGTAAGGGTGTCTTTGCCGGCCAGCGCGATGTGGGGACAACGCCATTTGGTCACCGATCCGGGAGTGCCCAACGTCATCGACGACGTGATGGCGGGAATCGGGGTCCCGTCGGCGGGGGCGGTCACCGCCGGGAGGTTGGCGACGAAGTCGGCGGACACCCGTTTGGGATCGATCACGACCCCCGGAGGGGTGTCCGCGCCGCGAATTGAACCTCCGCCCACCTGGGGCGGGGCGCCGCCGGTGGCCACGTAGCCCCACACGTCGGCCTGGTTGACCATCGCCGCATCATCCAGAACCGAGGAGCTCGCCACGCCGCCGCCGTCCTTGCGCACCCCTGCGCTGTATGGCACCGGCGGGGTTGCGGGATTGTGATCCGGATCCGAATCCCAGCTGTCGACCGAGGGATGCGTGCCCAAAAAGCTCACGCTTTCGCGGGCGACGAGTCCGCCCGCAAACAGCGAACGCCGGCGCAGTGTGATTTCGATCATCTTGGTCGCCTGCTCGGCGTTGAACGGCGTCGCCATGCCGAGGGCGACGACCTTGGGTTGTCCCCCGCTGGCCGCGCTGGTATTGTCCACGTACACCTTCACGGCGCCGGTGGTGCCGGGCGAAATGTCAAAGCCGGTGAATTTTTTCCAGGCCGCGGTGCCGCTTTGATGCCATTCGGACCAGGCGGTGCTGGACCCGCCCGCCGCCTGATTGAAGGACCACAGCGCCTCCTCGGCCCCGGTCTCGGCCAGGTTGAACGCGACATTCGAGCAATAGCTGCGATCGGCGAGACGGGCCGTGGTCAGATTGAGATTGATGTAGCTTCCCAAGACGAAGGCGATGAAGGCCAGCACCAGCAAGGCGACGATGAGAATCGTGCCGCGCGGCCGTTTGCGGGAAAGGGAATGGAGGTTACGAAGCATCAATCGCTGACCCGTTTGTTTCGCAGAATGAAATTGGCGGAAATGGCCGCCTGCGTGGCGGTCACCGTCGTGATCCCGGTCCGCACCGCCCGCAGGTTGAGCTGGATCTGTTTGGTCTCCATGTCATTGGCAGCGGTGTTGTCGACCGCCCCTGGCAATTCCAATTTGTACCGATGAAAGGCAAAATCGGGGGCCACCCCGTGGACGAGGATGATCTTGGGCGCGGGCGAATCGGCCGCCCCGAGCAGACGGTAGAAGCAACCGTTGGTCTTGCTCGAAGGATCGGCGTCGTAGGCATACGTTACGAGCTGGGTCGCATCGGTCGCCGTGGGCACCATCAAGGTGATGGATTGATCGCTGTTCCAGTGGATGTCGCTGGCCTGCCGGACATCCTCCGCAAACGTGTCCAGGCCGCGGCGGACCTCCGCCTCGGCGATACTGTAGCTGCCAGAGTTGAACTCCGTCCGGCCAATCATCAAGAACGCCGCCAGGATCCCAGCCAGCACAATGAGCGACAACGTGGTGGCCGCGATGACCTCCACGAGGGTGAAGGCGCGGAGTTGCCGTGCGCGCAGCCCCGAACGGCGCTCAATGGACGGTGTAGAAGTAATCATTGAGACCGTTTCGACAATACCGGGTGATCATGCGGGCGGTATGCGGACGCCCGTCGTAGCCACGCCAGGTGGTGGTCAGGACAATCTGCTTCATGTCGACCTTGTAATCGGTGATCTCCCGCGTGCAGGTGAACCGTGCGTTCGGGGAACCGGCGTCAGCGGTGACGGCGGTATCGTGCGAATCCTGCAGGGCCTGCAGTTGCGCCCAATTCTTGAGGCGCAGACGTTCAATCTCGCTCTGCATGACTTGCGTCGCAGCCGTGAGGTTGCGGGCGGTGTCCAGCGCCTGCAAGCCGCGCTGCAGGACCGTGATGGATGAGACGATGCCAAGGGCAAGGACGGTGGCCGCCACCATGACTTCCAAAAGACTGAAGGCGCCAGCCCCGTGGCCATGGACCACGGAACCGCTTCGTCGTTGATGGAGCGATGGCATTCCGGCCGGATTGTAGCCGCTATCGGATTTTACAGCTAGGGTCGAATAGGCTCTGTTTCGGACCTAGTGGGTAGACCCAAAAGACTCTAGTCCGAACTTCCCGGCGGCCGACCGCGATCCACCTCGGGATTCCACGCGTCCGTCAGCGGCACCTTCCCCGGGGCCTGGGGCAGGAGCGGCTGTCCGCAGCCAACCTAACCTACGCGTAGACGTCATCCGGAGGGCGGCGGCTTGGATTTCACGTAAATGGCGGCCGCTTGCGATCGGCGCCGCACCTGCAGTTTTTCGAAGACGCTGCCCAGGTAGTTCTTGACCGTGTTGTCGCTGAGAGTGAGTTGCTGGGCGATTTCCTTGTTGGTCTTGCCTTCGGCCACCAGGGCCAGGACGCGCCGTTCTTGAGGCGAAAGGGCGGCCAGCTCCTCGGCGGTTGCGCTCGCTGTCTGCGTGCGCATCAGCCGCATCACCCGCGCGGTCGCATCCGGATCGAGAATCGATTTGCCCTCCGCGACATCGAGGATGGCCTGGACCAGGCCGGCGGGATCAATCTCCTTCATGAGATAGCCTTGGGCTCCGGACGTGACCGCCTCGTAGACGAAGTTGTCGTTGGAGAACGAGGTCAACACCAGCACCCGCACGCCCGGCTGGTGCTGCGTGATCTTTCGACAGGCTTCCAGGCCGGTGCCGTCCGGCAGGCGAATGTCGAGCAGCACGACCTCGGGTTTGAGTCGTGCACATTCAGTAATCGCCGATGCCACCGTGCTGGCTTCCCCGACGACGCTGATCAAGGCGTGGGCATGGGTGCCCAGGACCATGGTAATGCCGCGGCGCACGACCTCGCTGTCGTCCACCAACAATACGCGAATGGGCGGGCGCGGGACATTCATGGGGAAGCGGGCCTGGGGAACACGAGAATCACCACGGTGCCTTTGCCGGGTTTTGAGGTCACAGTCAACTCGGCCCCCAGTTCGTGGGCGCGTTCGGCCAGGTTGTTGAGCCCGTGGCCCGGCCCTTTGGGCGCGGCGGGGTCGAAACCCCGGCCATCATCGGTCACCGAAAACTCGACATGGCCATCGCGTGCGAGCAGCGCCACGCGGATGTGGCCCGCCTGTCCGTGCCGCACGGCATTGCTTACCGCTTCGCGGGCGATCTGCAGCGAATGGGCGCGTTGCTCGAGCGTGAGGCTGGCGGCCAGCGGTTCGTCTATGTCGATGGTCGCTTGCAGGGGTTTGACCGAACTCAGGAACTCGATGAGACGGCCGACAGCGTGAGCGAACGGCTGTAGCTTCACGGCCTCGGGCTCGAGGCCCACGATGAAATTGCGAACGTCCCGGATGGTTTCGTTCAATGCCGCGCGGGTCTGATCGATTCTGGCCTCCGCTTCGGCCGGATCGTGGCGAATCTGTGCGCGGATCCCCGCCAAGCCCATGCCCGCCGCGTACAGCGATTGGATCACCCCGTCGTGCAAATCCCGGCCGAGACGCGCGCGTTCGTCGAGCGTACGCCGCAGGGCGGTCTCGCTTTCGCGCAGGGCCGCCTCCGCGCGTTTCCGTTCCTCCACCTCCCGTTCCAGCTGTGCCCGCTGGGTGAACGCGGACTCGGTCAACAGGGCGACGCGGCCGAGCTCGGTCCGGGTCTTCTCTTTCAGCAAAGGACGGATCGGCGTGATGTCGCTGCGCGCCAGGCTGTCGCTGATCCAACCGAGCGGGCGGAGCACCCATTGCTGCAATCCCAAAGCCAGGGCGCAGATGACCACCAGGCCAAAGACGGCAAACACCCGCGCGTCGAACGCGTTCGCCTGCAGCAGTTGGCCGATTTCCGGCGGCTGGTAGGTGAATTCCAAGAGGCGGACCGTGCGTCCGCGCCAGTCGGTGAGTGGCCGGAAGACGTGGATGCCGGCATCTTCGCCCGCGGTTGCCGGGCGGGCGGCACGACCCGGTCTAACCAGGGTCACGTGGCCCTCGGTCAGATGTTCGAGCGTCGTGAGCACCGGGCGGTTCCAAAGGCGCCCGGCGAGAAACCAGCCACGGACGGCCGCGGTCGCCGCATCGTCAGCGGGTGATTTTATGGGCGCCCCCCGCACCTCGATCACGCCCTCCGCCGTGGATGCGAAGAAATGCATGAACGGCGTGTCGGCGGCCAGGGTCCGGAAATCGGAAGCCGGCAGGGGCGGCGCCAGGGCGGCCTCCTGGAGATGGTTGTACGCGTGAATGACGCTGCCGTCCGGTCGCAGCACCCATACGGCTTGGGCGTTGAAACTGGCCAGGTTGGCATCGATATTCGCCTGGGCCCATTTTGGGTCAGGTCTTGCGACGTAGGCCACGAGCTGATCCCAGCGGGAGTAATCGTCCGCGTATTGGCGCAGCGACTCGCCGGTCAGCGTGAGCCAACGTTCCAAGAGGTCGATCCGCCCCTGGCGGCTGTTGGCCAGCACCTGCTCCGCTTGCAGCCATTCAAAGCGTCGCAGCACCAACAGGGACACGGAAAAGGCGAGCAGGAGCAACCCCAACAGGAGGGCGAGGCGTAATTTTATGCTCATGGGCGGGGGTGGGGGCGGCGGGGCGCAACCGTGCGGGAATTCAACCTTGACTCGCCTGCGGGCGTTTGAGTGCCTCTACCCCTTACCGGTTTTTACTTTCTCATGGCCAACACAAAAACTGCGATCAAGAACGCCCGCAAAGCCCGGCGGCGCATGCTGCGCAACAAGTCGGTGAAGACCCGGCTCAAGACGCTTGCCAGGAATTTGCAGACCGCAGCGAAATCCGGAGATGCGGCGGCCGCCAAGAGCGCCGCCATCGCCTACGTGTCCGCCATCGACCGGGCGGCTCGGCGGGGGGTCGTGCATGCGAACGCCGCGGCGCACGTGAAGGCGCATACGGCGAAATACGTTTTCGTCAAATAGCCCCTCGCCGGAGCAATCTCGGCGCCTGGCCCGCGGCCCCCGCCGCGGGTTTTCTGTTTGAGGCACGGACCGAATGGGGCCGCCTGCGGGGTTGAAGCCCCGGGCCTGTTCTGCCCAAGCTTTGTCCCGGCATGTCGTGGGTCCCGCCATCCGTGGAATTGCATCTGTGCCGGTCCGCCGACACGGCGTGGAGCGAGGTGGTTCGTCCCTGGCTGACGGCTGGACCGGACCGTCTGTCCCGGCGCATCGTGGTCGTGCCGACCCGCGGCCAATCCCTTGCGCTCAAGCAACGCTGCCTGGAGGAGCACCTGCCGCTTCTCGGAGTGGAATTTCTTTCCCCGCGGCTGGCTTGGCAGAAATGGCTGGCGCTGGCCCGACCGGTTCGTCCAGCCCTGGATCGCCGTCTGTTGTTGCTGGGTCTCCGCACCCTGCTTGCGCACCGACTGGCGGCGCTGGCGACGGTGGAGCCCCCGCCAGACGGCGTGGGACTTTTGAAGAGTCTGCAGTCGGATGCGGACCGCGCGCTGGACAGCTTTGAAGAGTTGATGGGGGCCGGCTTTCACCCCGGCGACTTCGGCCTGCCGCCCCTCCGCGAGATCTTCGGCGAGCTGGCTGGTTGGGCGCGTGGTCTCGGGTACGAACTCCACGGGACGCTCGCCCGGGAGGCCGCCGGCGCGTTGGTGCCGCCAACCGCTTCGCGAATTGCGGACGCCGTCCTGGTCTACGGCTTGTCACCGGAGGAGTGGAACGAGTTCTTTGGGGTGGCAGCCCTCGCCCGACGTGGCCGGCAGCTCACGGTTGTGTTGCCCGAACCCGTCCTGCGGGGACGGGGTCTGGATGAGCAATGGGTGACCCTGTGGGAGGACCTTCTGGGCATCGAGGCGGCCATGCATCCGGAGGAAGGCTCCAGACCGACTGGCGCCCCCGTGGGGCAGGTGTTGACGGGAGAGGCACCACCCGTCGGCGATCTACCCTACGAGATCATCGTGGGTCGGACCCAGCGCGACGAGATGACCCTGGTGGCCGAAAAGATCGAATCGCTCCTGGCAAACGGGGCAACCGCGATCGGCGTGGTCTTTCCCCATGCGGAATCGGGGCACCGCCGGCTCGCGGCGCTGCTGGCGCAACGCGCGGTCGCTTTTGTCGATTTAATCGAGACTCCCGGCGCGCCGCCGGTCGAAGCGCGTGTGCAGCGAGCGTTGCTGGAATTCTACCAGAGCGGCGGCCGGCTGGAGCCGTTTCTGGCGCTCTGGGCACTCCTGCGGACGCTGGGCTGGGCGGGCGTCGCCAGTGGGGCGGTCCGGTCGGTTTGCGAATCGCTCTTTGAGGAGTGCCAATCTCACCTCCTCCAGACCTGCATCGATCACATGGCCGGTGACACGCATGCGGATCGGCAGGCCGTGCGGGAGCTTGCCGACCGGCTGTTGCCAGCCTGGCCGGCCGAGTTGACCTTGGCGGCGGCCCTGGCCCGGTTTGCGGCGGTTTGCGATGCTTTTCGGCTGGGCCGCCCGTCGGACTGGAATACCCTGGAAGCCTTTGCCGAACGGGAGACGCGGGCGTTGCCTTTGCCGATCGTGACCGCAACGCTGGCGGCGTTTCTGCCAACGGCCAGCCCGGCGTTCGTCGCCGGCAAGGGAGGATTTGGACGCGTCATTCTCACCACGCGTCGCCGGGCGACATGGGTGCCCTGGTCGCACGTCATCTTCACCCAGGCCACGGCGGGGAACTGGCCGACTCGCAAGGAGCCGGGGCCCTGGCTGACGGATGAAACGCGCGCGGCCCTGAACCAGGTGGCACCATTCACCCTCGGCTTGTTCACGCAGGGGGACGCCGCCCAGATGGAGCGCGACGCCTATGCCGCCATCACGCGAGACACGCGGGAGCGGGTGGTCTTTTCGGCGGCGCTGGCGGACGATCGCGACCCGGAGATGAAGCAAGCGCCGAACGTTTGGGTCGAACGGCTGCTCTTCTGGGAGAGGGGCAATGAGCCGGATTGGTCGCTCGATCGGACATGGGAGGCGCTGGCCACCGGGCCGCCGGCCACGGTCCCGACGCCGACCGCGGACCTCAGAGTCTGGCGAGAGGTATGGGAGGGCCGGCGGAACCCGAGGCGGCCATTCGACGAGCATTTCTACTGCGTGGATCCCGTGAAGGTGTGCCCGTCGAGTGTGGCGGCGGGACTGGTCGAACGTGGCGTCAGTGATCCGGTGGAGCTATGGTACGGAGCCGTGCTGGGCCTCGCCGCGGTTGACTGGCGGCCGTTTGTCCAGGCGGCGCGCACAGCGCTCGGCCGGTTTGCGCACCAGGTGCTCGCCGGCGCGTTGCGCGGTGAGACCCGGGACGGGGCTTTCCACGAGCTGCCGTCACCCGACGTATGTCGCGCCCGGCTTGCCGCGGGTCTGGTCGCTTGGCGGCAGGGCCGGCCGGTCAACCGTTTCTGGGACTCGTTTCATGCGGAGTTGACCCTCGTCGCCCGGCTCCTGCTGGAAAAGGTCCTGGCGCTGGACGCGGGCCGCTACCTGGTCGTGGAGTGGCGGTTGCCCCGTGGCATCGCATTGCCGGTGGGCGGCGGCCGCGTGGAGGTCTCGGGACGGATGGATGTCGCGTTGGCGGATCGTCCGCGATGGGAGGGCAGCGCGGTGAACGTCATCGATTTCAAGACCGGCGCAGTTCGGGCGCTTTCGGCCGCACGGATGGCAGAAAAGGGCGAGGGGCTCCAACTGGGGGTCTATCTGGCCGCCGCCCGGGAACTGGGCGCCAGCACCGGCCGGGTGTGGATGCTTAAGCCCGGTCCGGGCGAGGAGTGGTCGGTGGCGATGGCGGATCTGGAGACGGCGCTGGCCCGGCTCGCGCGGTTGTGGGAACACCTCCGGACGGGCCGGTACGGACAATTGACGCCCGATCGCAGCGACTTCACGCACAACTTTGAGCCGCCCCTGGCCGACACGCCGGTCAAACACGCAGTCTTGGCGGAGAAATATGCCGCGACGTTCGGCGCCACCCGGGAGCCGGAAGGGGACGAAGATGAATGAGCGGAACGCCGACGAAGCGGCCCGAACGCGTTTTCGGGAGGAGTTCCAAGCGAACTTCGCGGTCAGCGCCAACGCCGGTTCGGGCAAGACGACCGCGATCTCGGAACGACTGGCGCACCTGGCGATGGCGGCGACCGGTGCCATCCTGCTCCCGAAGATGGTCGTGGTCACGTTCACCCGCAAGGCGGCGGCGCAGATGCGCCGGCGGGCGAGAGCGGTGTTGCTGCAGGCGCTGGCCCGGCGGCGCGCGGAGGGCCGGGAAGTTCCGGGGCGGGCGCTCGAGTGGCTGGACGACGCGTTCTTCGGCACGATCCACAGTTTTTGCCTGCAGCTGGGCCAGCGGTACGGGGCGGCCCACGGTTTGAACCTGAATCCCACCGTCGTGGAGGAAGAGGATGACGCCCTGTGGCGCGAGTTTCTCGAACAGGATTCGATGCAATTTGCGGCGATGCCGCCGGCGAATGTGGATGCGGTGTTGCGCTTTCTTCGGCTCGACGACGTGTTTCCGGTTGCGCGCGACCTCAGCGCTACGACCGCCCGGCGGTTTCTGGAGGGGGCTCCTTCCGGCGCCCCGCCCGCCCCGGACCCGCGGACGTTCGAGCGGTTGCAGGCGCTCGAGGTGGCGGGCCGGGGTCGGGAGAATGTCGCGGCGACCAAACGGGCCGCCGCCGACTGGATGCGACGTTTTGCAGCCGACCGCGATTTTCTGCCGGTGCTGGCGCCGGTCGGAGCGTCCGCCCGGGCCGCGGCGCTCGTGCAACAGTTGATGACGCCGCTCAAGACGTGGTTGGCGGCGGCGGCCGGGGCGTTGGCGGGCGAACTGGCCCTGCGCTACCGCGAATATCGCCTCGGGCGCGGCATGCAAACCTATACCGATCAGGTGGAGGCGGCGCTGGCAGTCTTGCAGCATCGGGACACGTTGGAGCAGATACGCCGGGAGGGCTACCGGGTGCTGCTGGACGAGGCGCAGGATACCGACCCGCAGCAGTTCGCGGTCTTGGTTGAAATCGCCCGCCCGCCGGGCGCCGGCGTCGGCGACTGGCCGGACGGCGGGGGAGTTCCTCCGCGACCCGGACACTTTTGCCTGGTGGGCGACGGACAGCAGGCGATCTACGGCAGCCGGGCGGATCTGCGGAAATTCCTGCGCCATCTCGACGCCTTCGGGCAAGGGCACGGCGGGGAGCGCTTGGAATTCACGGTGACCTTTCGCGCGCCCCGGCGTTTGGTCGAATTCTGCAATGGCGGTTTTCCCGCCGCTTTTGGTGACCGGCGGGAATACAACTTTGGCGTGGATTCCGAAACAAGGTTGCAGGTGCCCTATTCGCCGCTGGTCGCGGCGCCGGAGAATGAAGAAGGGGTGGTCAGCCGCCTGCCGCTGACACCGCCGGCGGAGGACTTGTCGGTCGGTTCCCGGCTTGCGGAGGAACTGGGGCAGATCGCCCGATTCCTGTCCAGCGGCGGTCCGGGCAGCGTGGGGGCGGATTCGTGGGGCGACGTTTGCATGCTGGCGCCGCGCAATGAATGGTTGGCGACGGCACGGAAGATTCTGGAGGGGGCCGGTCTCAAGGTCGCCCTGCAGATGCGACGCAACCGGAATGCCGACAACGCCGTTTATGCATGGTTCAGCGGCATCGTGGCGGTCTTGTGCGACCCCGAGAACGCCTTCGAATGGGTGGGCGTGTTGCGCGAGGTTTTCGCGGTGTCTGACGCGGTCATCGCCGAGACCTGGCGGGAAGCGGGAGCGTTTCGGTGGGAGGAACCTTGGCGGCATCCGGCGGTCGTGGCGGCGGCGCTGCAGATCCTGGCCCCCTTCATCCAGCGGGTCGACGCAGAGGGGGTGGTGTTGGAGGAATTCGTCGACGAACTGGTTGCCCGGTGCGACCTGCGGGAAAAGTCCCGGATGGTCGACAGCAGTGGCGGGCTGGAAGCGGAAATCGAGCGATTGCGGATGCGGGCGGCGCGGATCGGCCAGAATGGCGGGGGCCTCCGCGAATGGCGGCGCGATCTGCTCGAGCATCGCGAGGAGGGACGACCGGCGGGCATGCCGGCCGAGGACGCCATCAATTTGTTGACTTCGCATTCGGCAAAGGGACTCGAGTGGCCGGTGGTGATTCCCTTTGGTTTATGGCGGAATCTCCGCGACCGGCCGCAAACGGGTCTGCGGTTACTCTCGGGCGATGAGCCGGGGGCACAGTTGTACTTTGACGCCGACAGCGTGCCGGGCGCCACGGTGGAGGCCCGCTGGCGGGAGCGTATGCGTGAACTGTCGCGTCTTCTCTATGTGACCTTCACGCGCGCGCGCCGCCATCTCGTCCTTCCCTGGCATCCGGGCTTCGCTCCAAACTGGACGGGCAGCATGGCCGACCTGTGGGGTGCCACCGAGCTGTTTGCCTCTCTGCCGGACACCGGCACAATCGATTGGGGCGAACATGGAGCCGGAAAGAAAGCAAGAGTAGGCGAGGCTCCTTCCGGCGGCCCCGGACCCGGCGTCCCAACGCGGACCCTCGCGACGGGAAGGGCGGTCGCACCACTCCCTGCGCGCCTATTGCCGCACCAGTTGGCGCAACCCTTCGACGCGACACGCATGGTCCGACACGAATCAGCGGGCGACGAGCCGGCAAGAGGCGTCGCGGGAGATGACCCGATCGACTACGGAAACTGGTGGCATGAGGAGATGGAATTCCTGCCTTGGGACGGGAGCGATGAGGCGGTGGCGAGCCACTTG
>JBJKRD010000105.1:0-5439 GCA_046704925.1 Opitutaceae bacterium
CCACCGGTGAGGTCAAGCAACGCGTGGGGCTGACGGATGTTTCGGTGGTGTATTCGCGTCCCGGCGTGAAGGGACGCGTGATCTTCGGGGGTCTGGTGCCGTACGGCGAGGTGTGGCGCGCCGGGGCCAATGCGGCCACCCGCGTCACCTTCAGCACGCCGGTGAAGTTCGGCGGCACCGAGGTGCCCGCCGGCACCTACGGCTTGTTCGCGATTCCGGGCCGCGAGGAGTGGACCGTCATCCTGAACAAGGTGGCCAACCAGTGGGGCGCCTACCAGTACAACCCGAAGGATGACGTCGTGCGGGTGACCGCCAAACCCGAGTCGCTCGCGATGCCGGTCGAGACCTTCACCATCGGGATCAACGACATTCGGGACCAGTCGGCGACCCTGGATCTCATTTGGGACCGGGTGCGCGTGCCGGTGCCGCTGGAGTTTGACGTGGTTTCGATGCTGGAGCCGAAGATCGAGGCGCTGATGTCCTCGGACGCCGCGAAGAAACCCTATGCGCAGGCGGCGATGTTCTATGGGGACCACGGGATTCATCTGAAGGAAGCCGTGGGCTGGATCGACCAGGCGATCGCCGGCGCCAAGAACGAGGCCTTCTATCTGTTGTACCACAAGGCGGTCATTCTCGCGAAAATGGGTGACAAGGCGGGGGCGGAAGCCGCCGCCCAACAATCGATCGCGCTGGCGGAAAAGCTCGGCGGCCCCGAAAAGGAAGAATACCTCCGCCTGAACCGGACGCTCCTCGACAGCCTGAAATAATCATCGATGAAGTCCGGTTCGCCTTCCTGTCCCGCCGGCCGAGGTGCCCGGCTCGCCCTCGGCTTGTTGACCCTGGCGGGCACGGCGTGGGCGATGGAAGCACCGGCCGGATCCATGCCGGCTGACATCTTGCACCGTCTGCGCCAGTTCCAGGTGACCGGCAGCGTGCTGCAGATCGCCGCCCATCCCGACGACGAGAACACGGAGCTCAACGCGTGGCTGTCGCGCGGCCGGGGACTGCGCACCGCCTATCTTTCGATCACGCGCGGCGACGGCGGGCAGAACGTGCTCGGACCGGAGATCGGGGACGAATTGGGTGTGATCCGCACCGAAGAGCTGCTGGCCGCCCGCCGCATCGACGGCGCCCGGCAGTTCTTCACACGGGCGGTCGATTTCGGTTATTCGAAGACGCCGGAGGAGACGCTCCGGATCTGGAATCACCAGGAGGTGCTGGCGGACGTCGTGCGCGTGATCCGTGAGTTCCGCCCCGATGTGATTATCACGCGGTTCCCGATCCCGCCGGGCAGCGGGGGCCACGGGCACCACACGGCCTCGGCGATCCTGGCGGTCGAGGCGTTCAAGCTGGCGGGCGACCCGAAGGCGTTTCCCGACCAAATCCGCGAGGGACTCGCGCCGTGGCAGCCGCGGCGGATCATGTGGAACATCTTCCGATTCGGCAACGCCGCCCTGGCGCTGCACGGGCCCACGATCGAGGAGGACATTGGCGGGGTTGATCCGGTCACCGGCGAGGAACTGGGCACGCTCGCGAATCGCAGCCGCGGCATGCACCGGACGCAGGGACTCGGCTTTCTCGCCAACCGCCCCGGCGGCGGGCCGCGACCGGAAAGCTTCATGCTGCTCGGCGGCGACGCACCCACCCGGGACATCATGGACGGGATCGACACGACCTGGGGGCGCGAACCGGGAGCAGACGAGATCGGCCCCATGGCCGACGCGATCATCGGGCACTTTCAGCCGGACGATCCGGCGGCGAGCGTTCCCGCCCTGCTGGATTTGCGGCGGCGCCTCGACGGGTTGAAGCCCGATCCGTTGGTCGCGGAAAAACGCCGTCAGCTCGACCGTATCCTGCAGGAGTGCTTGGGCCTGGCGGTTGACACCACGCTGCCGCAGGCGGAAGTCGTGCCCGGCGAGGCCCTCCGCTTGGATCTGGCGGTGACAATCGCCGCGAAGGTGCCGGCCCGCTGGGTCGCGGTGCGTTATCCGGCGCTGCGGACGGAAGTCGATACCGGCGTGGCCCTGACGGCCGGGCAAAAGGTGGAACGGCACGTCGCGCCGGTGTTGCCGACCGGCACGCCGCCCAGCCAACCCTATTGGCTGCGCGAGGAGGGCACGCCGGGCATGTTTCGCGTCGACGATCCTTCCCTGATCGGCCGGCCCGAGAACCCGCCGGTCTTCCCGGTGGAGTACGTTTTTGAGATCGACGGACAGAAGCTGGTGGTGTCCGACCAACCTGTGCAACTGGTGCCGGAGGCCCCGCCGGCCCAGAAGCGCCGGCGGCTGGCCGTGATTCCGCCGGTATCGCTGGGTTTCGGCGCTGACGTCAGACTTTTTGCTCCGGATGGTGACAAGCCCGTAGCCGTGGACGTCACCGCCGCCCGCGACGGCGCGGCCGGCACGCTGCGCCTCGCGGCGCCAGCCGGCTGGCGGATTGTCCCCGACGCGCAGTCGTTCCACTTGGCCCATGCCGGCGACAAGGTGCGGCTCGATTTCGAGGTGACCGCCCCGGACCACCCGGCGTCCGCCGAGATTTCAGCGACGGCCGAGGTGGGCGGCGCGCGCTGCGATACCGAGCGCAAGGTGATCAGTTACGAACACCTGCCCGTGATCCTGCTGCAGCCACCGGCCCGTTTCAAAGCCGTCAGCCTCCATTTGGCGGTGCACGCGCGGCGGGTCGGCTACCTGCCCGGGGCGGGCGACAGCGTGGCGGATGCGCTGACGCAGATGGGCTGCGAGGTGACTCAACTCACCGGGGCCGACCTGACGCCGGACCGTTTGCGGGGCCTGGATGCCGTGGTGATTGGCGTGAGGGCGTTCAACGTCCGCACGGATCTGGCGGACCATCTGCCGGGTCTTTTCGCCTACATCGAGGCGGGTGGCACGGTGGTCGAGCAGTACAACCGGCCCGGGCGGGACCTGAAGACGACCCAACTGGGGCCCTATCCGCTTTCGATCGAAGGGCCGGCCCCCCGCCTGCGCGTGACCAATGAGGACGCACCGGTGACGTTCCTTGCCCCCGACCATCCCGTGCTGAACGTTCCCAACAAGATCACGGAGGCCGACTTTGCGGGCTGGGTCCAGGAACGCGGGACCTACTTTCCGAGCAGTTGGGACGAGGCGCATTATACGGCGATCCTGGCCATGAGCGATCCGGGCGAGGCGCCGCTGAAGAGCAGCCTGCTCGTGGCCCGTTACGGCAAGGGCTGGTTCGTCTATACGGGTCTCGTGTTTTTCCGGCAGTTGCCCGCGGGCGTGCCCGGCGCCTATCGTCTCTTCGCCAACCTCGTTTCGCTCGGCAAATGAAGCCCGGATGCGCGGCCAGCCTGCGGAACCGGGCGCCCGACGCCGAATCTCCCGGCGGGATTGATTTGCCCGGACGCCCCGGGCCCGGCAGGGATGACCCGTTGCCAGCTGCCGCATGATGCCTTCCCGCCAGCCGCCGCCGGCTCCCGCGCCGGCGAATGACTCGGAGGCGGAGCCGGGCCTGCCCGGTTTCCGCACCTGGCGGGGCGTCTACGTGGCGGTGCTGGGATGTTTTGTCGTCGTGGTCGTGCTGCTCGCCCTGTTCACCCGGGCCTATTCGGGATGAACCTGCTCGATTTCCTCGTGCTGCTTGGCACCATGGTGGGCATCGCCGTCTACGGGGTGTGGCGGGCGCGGCTGCGCCACAACCTGTCGGACTTCCTGCGCGGCGACCACGTGGTGCGCTGGGGGACGATCGGGCTTTCGGTCATGGCCACCCAGGCCAGCGCGATCACGTTCCTGTCGACGCCCGGGCAGGCCTATGAAAACGGCCTGGCCTTCGTGCAGAATTATTTCGGCCTGCCGATCGCGCTCGTCGTCGTTGCGGCGGTGTTCCTGCCGATCTACCGGCGGCTCAAGGTCTACACGGCCTACGAATACCTCGGCCACCGCTTCGACGGGAAAACCCGGCTGCTGGGGGCCGGGCTGTTCCTGCTGCAACGGGGGCTGGCCTCGGGCATCACCATCTACGCGCCGGCGATCATCCTGTCGACCGTGCTGGGGTGGCGCCAGGATGTGACCATCATTCTCACCGGCGTCTTCGTGATTGTCTATACGGTGGCCGGCGGCAACGAGGCGGTGAGCATCACCCAGCGGTGGCAGATGACGGTGATCTTTGCCGGCTTGGTGGCGGCGTTCGTGGTGGTGCTGGCCCGGCTGCCCTCGGGTCTCGGACTGGGCGGGGCCCTGTCGGTGGCGGGCGCCTTCGGGAAGCTGCACGCGGTGGACTTCTCGCTCAATATCGACAAGCGCTACACCCTGTGGTCCGGGCTGCTCGGCGGCGTGTTCCTGTCGCTGTCCTATTTCGGCACCGATCAGTCGCAGGTCCAGCGCTACCTTTCGGGCACGTCGCTGCGCGAAAGCCGGCTGGGGCTGATGTTCAACGCCGTGCTCAAGATCCCGATGCAGTACTTCATCCTCCTGCTCGGGGCTTTGGTGTTTGTCTTCTACCAGTTCGACACCCCGCCGCTGATCTTCAATCACGCCGCATGGGCCGCGCAGGCGCACGGCGCCACCGGCGACCGGCTGCGCACCCTCGAGGCGGAGTACGACTCGGCGCACGCCGCGGAACGCCAGGGGATCGAGGCGTGGCTGGCGGCCCGCCATGACGGCGGGTCACCGGCGGCCGTGGCGCGCGAGCGGGCGGCCATGTTCACCGCCCACGCGCGGGCCGTCGCGCTGCGCGCCGAGGCGCGGGAAACCCTGGCCGATGCGCAGGGTCGCACTACCAGCAACGACGCGGATTACGTCTTCATCACGTTCGTGCTGGACCAGATGCCGCATGGCCTCATCGGCCTGCTGGTCGCCCTGATCTTCGCCGCCGCGGTGTCGTCGCTCGCCTCCGAGCTGTCGGCCCTCGGGGAGACCACGACGGTGGATTTTTACCGGCATGTCTGGCGACCCGACCGCCCGGACGCCCATTACGTCCGGGCTTCGCGGGGCTTCACCATCATGTGGGGATCGATCGCGATCTGCTTCGCCTTGTTCGCCAACCTGGTGGAGAACCTGATCCAAGCCGTGAACATCCTGGGCTCCGTCTTTTACGGCGTGGTGCTCGGAATGTTTCTCGTCGCCTTCTTCCTGCGACGGGTCGGGGGCACGGCCGTGTTCGTGTCGGCGATCGCCGCCCAGACGCTGGTGTTCGCGCTCTACTTCACGCTCTCCATCTCCTACCTCTGGTACAACTTCATCGGCTGCGCGGCCTGCGTGCTGTTCGGCGTCCTGCTGCAGCGCGTGCTGGGCGGCCGGCGGCCGGCGGCGGCCCTGGCGACATGAGCGGGGCGCCGGTCATCTGCCTGGGGCAGCAGCCGTGCGGCATCTTTCCGCGCCGGTTCCTGCACGCCAAGTTCGCCACCGCCCGCCGCCTGCAGGCGGAGATCGGCGGGCGCATCGTCTTCTTTTCCCACGACAG
>JBJKRD010000106.1:0-24655 GCA_046704925.1 Opitutaceae bacterium
CCTGAAACCTGATCCGGCCGGCGACCCCGTTGCGGATCGCATTGGCCCGACTGATCCGGATTGCCTCGGGATCCAGGTCAAATCCCGCCACCGGGCCCAAGCCGAGGCGGACCGCCGAAATGGCCAGGATTCCCGAGCCACAACCAACGTCCAATGCACTAAACCTCCGGCGACGCCCGTCGCCTTCCGCACGATGATGCCACGAGCGATGAACGGTCCGCGGAGTGCCCGTCCCACGTTCGGCGGCAAATTCGACCAGCCGTTCGCAACACAGACGCGTCGTCTCATGATTCCCCGTCCCAAACGCCATGCCGGGATCGAGCCACACCACGCGATCACCCCGGGGCAGCCGATACCCCGCCTGCCTCCACGCGGGAACCCAGTGCATCCGCCCGAAGCGCCAGGGTTTGAAATGATGTCGATAACTCTCCCGCCAATCCGCGTCCGCGAGTTCGCGCATGGCCGGGCCTCGCCCGATCCATGCGGGCGGGAGTCTCGCCGCCAGCCTCTGCCACCCCGCGGTCGCAGCCGGACGCGACGGGAAATATCCTGCGAGCCAAGCCCGGTGCGCCGGCCCCTCCTCACAGATGATCCATGGCGTTCCGGCAGTCCCGGCCGTCACGGTTTCGATCGCGTCGACCACCGATGGTACCACCTCAACCCGACACTCGATCACGGGCATGGATCGGGAGTCTCCCGACGCGCGGCGGACCCGCAACGCGAATCGCGCCGGGCGGAACGGCCGTGGTCGCGGGGGTCCGGCCCGGCAAAACCTGTTGCGGCCACGACGGCGGCGCGGCTAACTGGATTGAGATTCCGCCCTGCTTCTCATGAGCCCGAAATCGCTGGTTTTCCTCCTTGTGGCATCCTTTCTGGCACCTTGCTGGGTGGAAGCGGTGGAGGCTGCGGCCAAACCGAAACCGGAATCGGTGCGCAAGATCATGGCGCTCGTTGCCGACTGGCAGATGGCCCATCCTTCGCTGCATCCCGCGACGGATTGGACGCAAGCGGCTTACTACGCCGGCATGATGGCGCTCGCCGGATGCTCGGCGGATCCGCGGTACTTCGATGCCATGGTCAAAATGGGCGCGGCGAACGATTGGAGGCTGGGCGCGCGCCCTTATGATGCCGATGACCACTGCGTGGGGCAGACCTATGCGGAGATCTTTCTGCGCCTGCGCGATCCCCGGATGATCGCATCGATGCGGGCACGCTTCGACTGGATCCTCGCCCACCCCAAGGACGACAACCTCGATCTTAACCTAAAGGTGAACCCGGATGCGAGAGACCGGTGGTCCTGGTGCGATTCGCTTTTCATGGGGCCCCCGACCTGGGTCCGCCTGTACGCGGCAACGGACGATCGCGCCTATCTCGATTTCGTGACCAAAAACTGGTGGGTGACCTCCGATTATCTCTTCGACCAACGCGAACAACTTTTCTTTCGCGACAGCACCTACTTCGACAAACGGGAGGCCAACGGCAAAAAGATCTTCTGGAGCCGCGGCAATGGCTGGGTAATGGCCGGCTTGGTGCGCGTGCTCCAATATCTACCTGCCGCCGAGCCGTCACGCGAACGATTCGTCCGACAATTTCTCCAGATGGCGGACAAGATCGTTGCCTGCCAGCAGCCCGACGGATTGTGGCGCTCCAGTCTCCTCGGTCCGGCAGAATATCCCCTTAAGGAAACCAGCGGATCTGGATTCTTCTGTTACGCTCTGGCCTGGGGCATCAATCATCGCTTGCTGGATCGCGGCCGTTTTGAGCCGGCTGTGCTCAGGGCTTGGCAGGGTCTGACCTCATGCGTCGCTCCCGATGGCCGTTTGACGCATGTGCAACCCATCGGGGCCGATCCCAAACGGTTTGATGGGGATGCGACCGAGGTTTACGGCGTCGGCGCCTTTCTGCTGGCGGGCAGCGAAGTCTATAACTTGTTGGGCCGAGTGGCAGCTGAATGACCGGAAACCGTCACCGTTGGACTCAGCGTCCCGGGAGATATGGCAGGGCCCATAGCTAAGTCACCGGTCACGAGGGCGATCCGAGCCTCGCTGCGGCCATTGAGGAAAGCCGCTTGCCCTGATTTCCTTCGGTTACGAGACCCTATTCAACATTTTTACCATTAAAGCCTTATGAATCCTGAGTGGGATGAGGATCGATCAATACAATTGTCTTCCCCAATGGGGCATTGTTAGTGTTAGAGATTGGCATTATTGATCACACCGAGCATCCATAATAGGTAACGCACCTCGTTTTTTGGGTTTAAGCACCCTGCTGATGACGGGTTCGCCGCAATGAATTCTGCCCCCCAAAGGAACCGCTTGGGATTCACGCTCATCGAGGTGGCTTTGGCGTCCACGATTCTGGTCGTGGGCTTCGTCGGCCTGATCGAAGCATTGGCACTCGGCAGCGAGATGCTGGACACGGCGCGCAAACAAACGGTCGCCGCCCAAATCATCGACGGCGAAAACGAGTATCTGCATATGCAGAACTGGAGCACCATCCAGAGCCTGACTTCGACCAGTCCGGACTACCTCAGCAACTATTCGGAATTCCACTCATCCAACCTGGCCTCGCTCGCCGGCACATCGTTCAAGTTTTCGCGCACGATGGTGAATCCGGATCCTCATCCGTATCTCCGCCAGATGACGTTGACGGTCACCTGGACCAGCATAACGGGCAAATCCCACTCCCGCAGTTGCAGCGTCTACGTGGGCAGAAACGGTCTCAATGTATCGTACCGGAAACCGTAGCCACCCGACGCCACCCCGCGCCGGCGCGTTTTCCCTCGTGGAATTGATGGTCGCGATGTCCATCGCGATGATCATCATCGCCGCCGTTCTTTCGAGCTTCACGTTCCTCGGGCGCAACTTGATCCGGTACTCCAACCAACAGCAACTCGAAGCGCAGAGCCGACGCGCGCTGCAGATGTTCAGCCGGGATGTGCAGATTGCCCTCGACGTCCCCGCCTATTCCTCGACCCAACTCAGCCTCACCGTTCCCAAGCTGGACGCCGCCGGAAATGCCGTCCTCGACGGGAGCGGGAACGTCGTCACGAAGACCGTCGCGTATACCTTCGACGCCTCGCAGGGGACCCTGATCCGGGTGGATCCGGATTTCCACTCCGGTGCGCCGTTCACCTTGTTGACCGGCATCAATCTTCCGGCGGGAACGAGTTTCTTCAGCTATCTGGATCAGCAGGCCATCCCCGCCACCAATCGCCTGAGCATCAAACAAATCGATGTGAACTACGTGGCGTTCCTGGGAATCGCCTCCGCCGGCACGCAGAGCCGGTACACCGAAGCGTCGGCGCGGTTCATCCTGCGCAACAAACACCTCGTCGCCTTTTGACGTGCCTTCGATTCGTACAGCCCAAAGGGGATCCGTGGTGTTGGTCGCGCTCTGCCTCACCGTCGTGCTCGGCGTCGCGATCGCGGGTTTTGTGGCCCTCTGCGCCCGCAGCATGGAGCTGAGCAACCGATCCTTTTGTTATTCGAGTTGCGGGCACCTAGCGGAGAACGGCTTGGAGGAGGCCATGTGGGCGCTCGGCAAAGCGCGCAACGGTGGCTACACCTGGCCGGGATGGACCCTGACGACGGTCGGTGGGGTGCCCACGGCCACCAAACAAATCACCGGCTTCACCATCAATCGGGGCATCCCTGGCACGGTCGACATTGAGATCGACTACTTCAACACCACGGCGCCGTACTCCCAGCCCGCAATCATCACCGCCGTGGGCAGCGCGCAGATGCCCGACGGCGCCGCCATCAGCAAGCGCCTGCGGGTTTCCACCAAGCCGGCGGCGCTGTTCGCCAACGCTGCGGGCGCGTACAACACGATCACATTCACCATCAACTATACGGACACCCTGGACAGCTACGATTCGTCGATTGATCCCAATCCCGCTTCGCCGTCGCAAACCGTCAAGGATCAGGCCCTGGTGAGCGCGCCCAGCGTCAGCGTGAACAATGCCAGCATCATGGGCTACGTGGCCACTACCGGTTCGGCACCGGTGTACCTCAGCCATGGCGGCGTCGTTGGTTCCACCACCCCGTCCGGCGTCACCGTCGACAATTCCCGCATCTTCACGAACGCCCGCCAGCCGGCCTTCGACATTACGGCTCCCACCGGCGCCGGCAGCGTCCTTTTCGGTGGGGCCACAAGCGGGACGACGACGATCGGCGTGGCCGGAAGCAGTACGCCCAGCATCTACTTCGACGGGGCCAGCGGCGTGGATCTGGCCGGATCCGACACGCTCACCATCGATGGTCCGGTCATCCTTGTCATCGCCCACGACTTTCGCATCCAAGACTCCGCGTCAGTGGTCATCACGACCAACGGATCCGCCCAGATCGTCGTGGCCGGTTACATCAACGTGGCGGGCAACGGGATCAACAATCTCACCCGGCTGCCGAAGAACCTGGCGCTCTTTGGCTCGAAAGCCAGCTCAGGCTACGACTATGCGGGGGTGCTGGCGACCCCGGTTCCCTTCTATGGCGTCCTTTACGTGCCCAACGGTTCCCTGCAAATCTACGGAAATACGACGATCTACGGCGCCGTGGCCGCCAATGTGATCAACATGGGCTGGGGCACCGGCGTGCTGCATTACGACGTGAATCTGCGCCAGACCGTGTTTTCGGCGATCAGTACGCCGAACGACGTGGCTCAATGGCTTGCCAATTGATTGGGGAGGGCCGCTGGCCGGCGCAACCGCGGCCCGACGCACCGGCGCCGCCGCTTTTTTCTTGTACTTGCTCCGCCATTTGCCGCTCCCTATCTAGAGGGCCGTGCAGCGTATGAGGTTTTCCTGCGGCTCCCCGAGGCCCCCCCCGCCATGTTCTTGCGCAAGCCCCGCAGTGGAGTAGCGATCGAGTTCAATCCGTTCCGGGTATTGATTGCCCGGCTGGATCGCCTCGGCGGGGCCACCACGCACATCGAACAAGTGGTCGACCTGCCGGCGGACGATCCGGGCGGCCTCGACCGGGAACTGCGGCGCCTCTTTCCCGAAAGGAAAACCTACACTCCGGGGGTGTGTGGCATCTTTCCCCCGACGCGACTGCTCCAACGCGAAGAGGTCAACCCCCGCCGGCTGACGGAGCCCGATTATTTGCCGAGCCTGGTTTCCAGCCAATACAAGGTGCCGGCGGACAAATGGCGGCTGGCCCTGGTCAGTCCCCATGAGGGCTACCCCTTCGACGCGAACAGTCCGCCCATCAAAGAGGTGCTCATTTGCGGTGAGTCCGCCGAGGAGTTGTCGACCTCCCAACGCCGGCTTCTCAGCCTGGGCGTGCTTCCGCAGCGGCTGGAGATCTCGTCCCTGCCGGTGCTCGGCGCCGTTCAGAGTTATCAAGCCATGGCGGGCCAGGCCCAGCCCGCGGCCATCGTCGAACTCGACCTGCACCGCACATACGTCTTCATCCTGGGCAAGAATGGAGTGAACACCCCCACACCGATCGAGTTTGGCTTCAATGCCCTGGTGGACGCCGCACGCAAGGAGCTCGGCATGGACGACGCCCCGACCACCCGCGCCCGCCTCATGAACGCCGAGCCGGACATTGTGGCCCGGTCGCCGCGACTGCTGCGCCAACTGATTCGCAACCTCAAACCGGCCATCGACTACTACGAGCTCCAGACCGGCCAGCGCGTGAACGACCTTTACTGCACCTTCCTGCCGCCCGGCCTGGACTGGCTGGCGCAGGCGCTCGCCGCTGCGCTCGAGATGCAGGTGCTGGCCGTCGACTGCGCGGCCTGGCTGGCCGCCCTCAACATCACCTGCGGCGACGGCATACCTGCCAAGCTCGGGCCTCATTGGTTGAGTCTGTTCAGTCTGATCGCGCCGCTCGGCCCCACCTCCTATGCCAAGAAAGCCGGCTGATTTTGCGCTGGAGCCAAACTGGCACCTCGATTTCCGCGACCTCCTGAGCCTGCCGGAAGACCGGGTCGTCCGGGTGCGATTCCTCATCAACACCTGCTCCGGAGCCGCCGCGCTCATCCTGTTGGTGCTGGCCGGCTGGCAGGTTTATGCCCGCGCCAATGTTCTCGCCCAGCTCCATTTCTGGGACGAGCGCATCGCCACCCATCAACCGGAATTCCAGGAACTCCAGTTGGTGTTGCGCGATTACATGGCGGAGGCAGCCAAGATCAAGGACGCGTATGAGATCATTCACACCCCGTTCGTGGCCTCCGCTTTCGTGCTCAATATCGGCCGTACGCTGCCGCAGCGCATGACGGTCGACACGATGGAATTCGCGGACAATGCGGTCACCATCCACGGCAGCCTCGCGGCGCCGCCCGAACAGGCCAGCCGCGTGGTCGGGAGCTATGTGGAGACTCTGCGGCACGATCCCAAGATCGGTCCGCTGTTCAGCGACATTTCCGCCCCCAGTCTCGATCGGGCGCGGGAGGAGAATCTGTTCAACTTCGTGATCGTGCTGAAGCTTCGCTGATCTGCCGTCATGAACTTCAAGTATCTCCGTCCCGTCGGCCAGCTCGCGCAGCGCTACCGGTTTGGCGCGGCCTGCATCGCCCTCGCGGTGGCGTTGGCCGGCGCGAACCTGTGGCTGCGGTTTGATGTGACGGACCTCAGTGTCCAGCAGCAGGAGCATTCGCGTCAGGGCAACACGATGCTGGTGATGATCGCCCGCGGCTCGCAACTGCGGGCCGAACTCGCGACCGCCCGGGCGGCGACCCAGCGGATCACCGAAAATCTCGTGGTGGAGAAGAACGTCCCCGAAAACTTCTGGTATTTCTACAAGATCGAACAGGACACGCAGGCCAAGCTGGTGGAACTCCAGCAGCGCCCCGCGTTTCTGCAGGACAGCGGCGGGCCCGCGAGCTACAAACGGGTGCCTTACTCGCTGAAATTCGTCGGCAGCTTTCCCGCCGTGATCGCCGCGCTGCAACGCCTCGAAACCGGCCCCCGGCTGGGTCGCATCGACTCCTTTCGATTCCAACGCCAGGATGCGGGTTCCGAAAATGTCGTGCTCCAGCTTGACTTCGAATTGCTCGGTTTCCCATGAATCTCCGCCCGATCATCAGTGCCGCCGTGCTATGCGCGCTGCCGTCCGCCCTCCGCGCGGCCGACACGTCCTCGGCCGATCCCGGCAGTTTCGAAAAGACGCACGAGCGGATCGAGGCGCTCTTTCGGGGGCGCGACGCCACGCCAATTCTGCCCGCCAACCTCCCGGACCCGTTCAGTCGACCGGACGACCGCCGTTTGCGGCCTCGCCCCTCCGAGGCCGCGAACCCCGTCCTGTCCGACCGGGCGTTGCTGGAGCGGCTGGCGCCGGCGATTCAGATTCGCGGAATTGTCGAGGCCGCCGGCCGGCCGTCGATCATCATCAACCGTAAACTTTTTGAAGCGGGGGACAAGTTGACGGTGCTTTATGGGGACTCGCCGGTGGAGATAGTCATCAAACAGATTACGTCCGAGACCTTCACCCTCGGCTACAAGGATGCCGAGCTGACGCTGCGCCTGCCGCGTTAGCCATCCATCATTCCGCAGCAGGTGGCGGCGCCCCGCGAGGTCGACGCCCGTCAACCCGGCCGACTGAGGCGCGCGATCACCGCCGGCAGCAGCGCGTGTTCGGCCGCATGAATCTTTGCCTCCAGCGCGGCTTGGGTGTCGCCCGGCTCGATCTGCACCGGGAGCTGGTCGATGATCGGACCGCCGTCGACGTCGGCGGTGACATAATGCACGGTGCAGCCCGTGACCTTCACCCCCCGCCGCCATGCCTGGCCGATTGCGTCCAACCCCGGGAAGCTGGGCAACAGACTCGGGTGAAGATTGATGATCTTGCCGGCAAAGGCCCCAAGAAAACCCGCCTTTATCACCCGCATGAATCCCGCCAGCACCACCAAGTCCGGCTGGCAGGCGGCGACGGCGGCGATGAAACGCTGTTCGCCCCCGCCTTCAAGTTTCGTCCTGAAGGGCGCGGGGTCGACGAACGCGGCCGGAACACCGAACCGCGGCCCGAGCTCCAGGATCCGCGCTTCGACTTGGTCGGAGAAGATCGCCACCACGCGCGCGGCGCCCAGCCTCCCCTCCTGCTGCGCCCGGAGGATCGCCTCGGCGTTGGTGCCCCGACCGGACCCCAGAATCACGACCCGCATTGGCGTTACCCGCTTCCGGCGGCCCGGATTTTGGCAATGAGCCCCGTGGTGCTGAAGCCGGCGAGGAACGGCAGGAACCTGATGCTCGCGCCCACGGCCTCCAGGGCGCCTCGTTCCCCGGGATCCAACGTGTCCCGGCGGTAATCGCCGGCCTTGACGTATATGTCCGGCTGCAGGAGCCGGATCTCGCGGGCCAGCCGCCGGCCACGGAAGATCACAATCCCGTCCACCGATTGCAACTGCCCCAGATTGTACGCCCGGGAGTGCTCGTCGAGCACGGGACGGCGCGGACCTTTCAGCAGCTTCACGCTCCGGTCGGAGTTCAATGCCACCAACAGACGCCCGCGCCGGCCGGCGAGCCGGCGCGCCTGTGCCAGATACGACGTGTGGCCCGGGTGCAGCAGGTCAAAAACGCCGTTGGTCAGCACCAGTTTCCCGCCGGTCCGGCGCAACCGCCGCCGGGTCTGCACCGCCTCGCGGAGCGTCAACAGCTTGGGGTTGGGCAGATGCATGACGGGAACCCAAAGTCAGAAAAACCTCTTGGCCTTCTCGAAAAAACTCCGCGCCACCGGCTCGTCCGCATCGCCGCACGCGATGGCGAAATCCTCCAGCTTCTTCCGCTGCTCGGCGGTGAGGCTGGTCGGCACCTCGACGTGAACGCGCGCCAACTGGTCGCCGGGCCGCCCCGAACGAAGCGCCGGCATGCCGCGGCCCTTGAGCCGAAAGGTCGTTCCGGACTGGGTGCCCGGCGGAATCTTGAGCGATGCCTTGCCCGAGAGGGTGGGCACCTCGATGGTCCCGCCGAGCACCGCCAGGGTGAACTTGATCGGAATCTCGCAGAAAAGGTCGTCGCCCTGACGCTCGAAAATCTCGTGGTCCTTGACGTGAATGACGAGGTAAAGGTCTCCCGCCCGGCCACCGTACGCCCCGGCCTCGCCGTTGCCCGCCGAACGCAGCTTGGAGCCGGTGTCAACGCCGGGCGGTATATGCACGTTCAGCTTGGCGGTTTTGTTGATCCGGCCTTCGCCGCGACAGGTTTGACAGGGCTTTTCCAGCCGCGTGCCGGTACCGTGACAGGTCGGGCAGACTTGGCGGACGGTGAAAAAACCGCGGGAAGTCGTGACCTGGCCGGCGCCCCGGCAGGTCGGACAGGTCACCCGTCTTGAACCCGGCTCGGCGCCGGTGCCATTGCAGCGATCGCAGGACGCCAGCTTGCGGAACGAAATCTCCTTCTCCACGCCGCGGGCCGCTTCCTCCAGCGTGATCTCGATGTCGTAACGGAGGTCGGCGCCATCCCGCGCGCCGTCCCCGCCGCCCCCGCCGCCAAAAAACTCCTCGAAGATGCTGCCGCCGCTTCCCCCAAAGACCTCGCGGAAGATGTCAAACGGATCATGGAATCCGCCCGGAGCCCCGCCGGGGCCGCGCGGTCCGCCGCCTTGCGCGAACGCCGCGTGCCCGAAGCGATCGTAGGCCGCGCGTTTGTCGGTGTCCTTGAGCACCTCGTAGGCCTCGGAGATCTTCTTGAACATCTCCTCGGCCTGCTTGTTGCCCGGGTTCTTGTCGGGGTGATACTGGATCGCCTTTTTGCGGTAGGCTTTCTTGATCTCCTCCTCCGAGGCGCCCCGCTCGACACCAAGTAAATCGTAATAGTCTTCCTTCGCCATGGTCTTCTTTCGCTCCGGCCCCACCAGCGGCCGGTCGGTCATCGCCGGCCGCGGCTCACGCCCGCCTCCGGCACGGACGCCGCCGGGCCCGCAAATCGTTCACCCTTTCCCCTCCTTTGCCGGGCCGCTGGACAGGATCACACTGGCCGGCCGCAGCAGGCGCCCATGATAGCTGTAGCCGGTGCGCACGACCTGCAGGATGTGTTCTTCCGGCACATCGGCGCTGGGCTGATGGGACAGCGATTCCTGCTGGTGCGGATCAAACTTCTCCCCAACGGGATTCAATTCCTTGAGACCGTGCCGGGTGAGCACGCCATTGAACTGGTCCAGAACCATCGCCACGCCATCAACGATGGTCTTTGCGCCCCCCTCCTGACTCGCGGCGGCCACCGCCAGTCGGAGGTTGTCGAGCACGGGCAGCAGATGCTGCAACAGATTGACTGACGCAAACTGCCGCAACTCCTCCCGTTCGCGGGCAGCCCGGCGCCGGTAATTCTCCAAATCGGCGACCGCCCGCAGATACCGATCGTAATTGGCCGCGGCTTCCGCCTTCGCCGCCGCCAGCGGCTCGGCCGCCGGCGGCGAACCGGATGGAGCAGTAGAGGCCGCCGAATTTGCGGCGGTGGTGTCCGGCGGCGACTTGGTTTCCGGGTCTTGCGGCTGTGGTTCGGTCATCGAAAAGGGCAACTAGACTATTTCTTGAACCTTTTCTCAAGCGATTCAAAAAGACCCTCCGATTTTTCGCCAGCCCGTCTGAGTACCTGGCCCGCGCCGCGCAGGGCTTTTTGCAGGTCCGGAAGGAGCCCCTCCAGAACGCCCGGGGTTCCGGAAACCTTGCTGGCAAACGGAGCGACCAACTCCCCCACGTTGGTCACGTTTTCGTAGGTGTGGCTGAGATTGAGGTTGTATTCCCGCACCATCGGCTGCCCTGGCAGCGAATAATCGGCGACTACCAGCCGGTCCAGCCGGATCAACAGGTGCTTGATCAGGAACTCCCGCGCCCCCGTCTTGTCGTCTTTCTGCGTCGCCTGACCCTGGCTGGCTTGGGCCTTGGCCTGACTCCCCGCCAGACCCGCTTCAAAGAGCCGCGCGTTTACCTGGCCGTGTTGGTCGCGGACGACTGCAATCTCGGCCACATCCACCGTCGCATCTTCGACCTCCAGACGCTTTTTCAGCAGCGAGATGGGCCGCGCTTTGAGCGTGCACGCGCGGACGTCGATGAAGTCAGAACGCGGAAAGGAAGAAGGATTCTTGACCACCAGCCCCTGCAGTCGGACCTCCGCCGTCAGGGGATTGGCGTACAGGGAGCCAATCCGGACTTCGAAGCCCGTGCGGGTGTGCACCATTCCGGCCACGAGCGCCGGCAGGAACAACATCCACGCCAAGGCGAGCACGGCGAACAGGACGGCAAGGGCCACCATGAGCCTAATGCCTGCGCCTCCGCGCAATCGGGGACCCGTCCGGGCTCTCATGGCGCCGTCAGACAAAGTTCTCCGTCACCAGCAGGAGGCTGTCTTCAACCGCCTGCAAGGCATGATCGTGGGCGAACGGCAGCAGAAGGTTGTCGCCCGGTCCATGCTCTTCGTTCGCGCCGCGCTCCCGCAGCCGTCCCCGCACCACATGCAACAATCGCGGCTGCTGCCCGCCGCGGAATTCGACCCGGTCGCCCGCCGTCACGGGGAGCCGCCGGATCACGAACTCGGCGCACTCCGCCAGGACTGCGGCGTCGGTTCCGCCACGCCGAGGCTGGATTTCGGGTTGCTCCCAGAGAATCGACTCCAGCGCCTCGCGCAGGTGGAGTTGCCGCGGACGGCCGTCGAGACCGGTGCGCCCCCAGTCGTAGACGCGGTAGGTGGTATCGGAGTTTTGCTGGATTTCCAGGATGAGGTTGCCGGCATCGATGGCGTGGACCGTCCCGCTGCGCACCAGAACCGAGTCGCCGGCCGCGACCTCGAATCGATTGACACAAGTTTCGAGGATCCCCTCCTTCAGCGCACGCTCGAACTGACTCCGAGTCACCCCGGCACGCAGCCCCACAAAGAGCGCCGCCGCGGGGGTGGCTTCCACGATGAACCAGTTTTCTGTCTTCGGTTCGCCTCCCAGTGCAGCCGCCTTTTGCGCCGGCGGATGCACCTGCAGGCTGAGCCGCTCCCGACAATCCAGCCATTTCACCAGGATCGGGAACCGCCGGCCAGGCACCCAGCGGTCTCCCATGATCTCCGGGCCGCAGGTCTCCAACAAGGAACGCAACGATTGGCCGGCGTAGGGACCCGCGCTGACGATCGACTGCGCCTCCGGACGGTCGACGACTTCCCAGCTTTCGCCGATCGGTTGCCCGCCGGGCAGGGTCCGATGGAAATGCCGCGCAAATGTCGTGCCGCCCCATACCCGCTCCTGATAAATCGGCTTGAATCGCAAGATCTGCATACTGCGTTGCTTATGAGTTAATCGTCAAAATTAATCCCGGTTATTTACTTTGACCAGCGCCGCCGGTAGCGTGGGCTTTCCGTCGGGATTCTGTTGTTACACAAATGGGCAAAACAGGGACTTCAAACCCAAAGAACGTTCCTTCGTTCGAAGGTCCGCGTTACCGGCCGAAATGGCTGGCGGCGAGCATCTGCTTCCTGCTGGGGGCCTGGCTGGCAGTCGCGCTCTTCGATTATGCTCCGCAGCAAAGCTACGAATTCCAGGCCGCGGCCAAAAGCGCGTGGACCGGGAGCAGTTGGGTCGTCAAGGAGATGTCCAACCCACAGGCCAATCTCGGAGGCCCATGGGGGGCCGAGGCCGCCTGGTGGTCACTGCACATTCTCGGAGTCAGCACGTGGTTTCTGCCATTCTTCCTTCTCTGGTTTTCGTGGGTCGCGATCCGCAACGCCCGCCGGCTCGTCCTGACCCGCTTCATTGCCATGCTGCTGTGCATGGCCTCGGCCTCCAGCTTGGCGGCGATGATCGAAAGTTTCAAAGCGACCGACTATTACACCCAGGGGCTCGGCGGGATCCTCGGCCAGCTGATTTACATCGACACGTTGAAGAACACGGTCGGCGTCGTGGGTGCCGGGTTGCTCTTGGGCACCATCTACGCCCTGACCTTGATGTTCATCTTCACGCGCGACATCGGAGCCGAATTGGAACGGATGCTTGCCGTCTTTCACAACTGGCGGGGCCAACGCGCCAATCGCGCAGTGGAGCGTGCCGAGCGCAAGCAGAAGGAAAAGGAAGCCCGGGACAAGGCTCGCGCGGCAAGAGTGGTCAGCCTGGCCGGACCACCGCCGGCCAACAAAAAGAGTCTCGTCATCCCGAAGACCAAGGAGGAGATCGCCCGCGAGGCGGCCGCTGCCAAGATCGTCGATTCGCTCGCGGCCGAACCTGCGAAAGCCCTCTCGAGATCCCCGATTCCGACCACCTCGCGGCCACCGATCCCGACGGCCGCGCCCGAGACCACGACGACCGCCGCGAAGACCGCCCCCGCTTCGCTGGGCAAGCTCAATATCGTCACGCCGGAAGAGACCAAGAAAGCCGCCGGTCTTCGGACCCGGACGGAAGAGAATTATCAATTTCCGCCGTTGTCGCTGCTGCATGACCAGACCAAGAGCGGCGCGGGTTCGAGCGAAGAGGAGCACCGGCAGAACGCCGAAAACCTGCTGCGGATTCTCGGCGAGTTCGGCGTCGAGGTGACGCTCGGCGAAATCCATGTGGGGCCGGTGATCACCCGTTACGAGGTCATACCCGCGCCCGGAGTCCGCGTGGAGAAGATCGCCGGTCTCGACAAGAATATTGCGTTGGGCATGAAAGCCCAGTCGGTGCGCATCATGGCTCCCATCCCGGGCAAGGCGGCCGTAGGCGTCGAAGTGCCCAACCAGCGCCGCATGGAGGTGGGGCTGCGTGAGATTCTCGAATCCGAAGATTGGGCGGGCGCCAAGGCCGATCTGCCCATGGCCCTGGGCAAGGACGTCAGCGGCAAACCCCTGGTGTCCGACCTCGCCAAGATGCCGCATCTGCTGATTGCCGGCGCCACCGGTTCGGGCAAGTCGGTTTGCATCAACGCCATCATCGGTTCGATCCTTTATCACGCGAGCCCCCGCGACGTGCGCCTGCTGTTGATCGATCCGAAGATTGTTGAACTGAAGATCTTCAACGACCTGCCGCACATGCTGATTCCGGTGGTCACCGAAGCGAAGAAGGTACCGGCCGCCCTCAAGTGGCTGCTCAATGAGATGGAGCAGCGTTACCAGTTCTTCGCCAAGGCCGGCGTGCGCAATATCGCCGGCTTCAACAGCCGTAAGAAATCCTCCCGCGGCTCCACGCCGCCGGAGGAGGTCCAGACGACGCTGGACGTGGCCACCCCGCCGGGCGATGTCGAGGTGCCCGATCACTTGCATTACATCGTCGCCATCATCGACGAGTTGGCCGACTTGATGATGGTGGCTCCGGCGGAGATCGAAACCTCCGTGGCGCGCCTCGCCCAGCTGGCCCGCGCCACGGGAATTCACATCGTCATCGCCACGCAACGGCCGTCGGTGAACGTCATCACCGGCATCATCAAGGCGAACCTGCCCTCCCGCATCGCATTTCAGGTCGCTTCGCAGGTCGATTCCCGCACGATCATCGACACGAAAGGCGCGGAAACCCTCATCGGCCGGGGCGACATGCTTTTCTCGCCACCAGGCTCGTCGAAGCTTGTCCGGGCGCAGGGCGCGTTGGTTTTGGACGAAGAGATTCATAGTCTGGTCGAATTTCTCAAACGCAACGGACCCCCGGCCTATGCCCAGGACGTGCAGGCGCACATCGACCGGGTGGCAAACGAGGATGATGACGAAGCCGGGTCGGGCGACGCGACGGATGGCGAGATGGGGGACGACGAGGAACTGTTCCGCCAAGCGGTCGACGTCCTCCGGGCCACCCGCCGGGCCTCGACCTCGATGCTGCAGCGCCGGCTTCGCATCGGCTACAACCGGGCCGCCCGGATCATGGAACTCATGGAAGGAAGGGGCATCGTCGGTCCGGAGAACGGCGCGCAGCCGCGGGAGATTCTGGCGGATCTGGAGAAGCTCTGAGCGACCCTGAACGGTCTCCGGCCTCCGTCGCCATCGCGGGCCGGTTGCCCGGCAAAATCCGCCTTTCCATCCTTGGCCAAATGGCCTAACTGACAGCCATGCAGACCATCGGTGAACGCTTGGAAGAGGCCCGCAAACGCAAAGGCATTTCCGTCCGGGAAGCCGCCGAGGCGACCAAGATTCGCAGCGATTATCTGCACAAGCTGGAAAGCAACAGCTTCGACCTGAACCTGCCGGAGATCTATGTTCGCGGTTTCCTGCGCGGTTACGCCTCCTATTTGAAGCTCAACGGCGACAAACTGCTCGCCGACTATTCGGCGCTGGCGCCCAACGAAGGACGCGCGGCCCGCCGCGACACCCGGGAGATCTACGGTCGCATGGATCTCGGGCAAACGGTGCGGCCCGCCGAGGAGGCGCCGCCAGCGCCGCCACCGGCCCCCGAGACACCGGCGCCTCCGCCACCTCCGGCTCGGCCGAGTTTTCCCGCCGCCACTGGCAGTCGCGGCATCCAGATCAATCCGGCGGTCCTCGTCAAGGCGGGGATTGTCGCGGCCGCCTTGCTGGTCGTTGTGGTGATGATCTTTGGGATCCGGGCGCTCTCCCGCGGGCCGTCACGATCAACCGTTGAATTGAAAGCCGTTCCCGCGCAGATGCTCACCCTCGCCGCCACCGGGCCGGTCGACGTCCAGATTCGCGATGACCTCGACGGCCCCATTATCTGGCGGGGACACATGGACGCCGGCGATCGTCATACGATCAACAAGCGCGGCACGATCTACCTCACGGCGACCCGGCTGGAAAACATCCAGATTGATATCGACGGTCGGAAGGTGGCGAATCCGTATTCCGGCTATAATCGCGTGCAAATTCCGTAGGGGCTGGCGCCGCGTCACCGCAGCCCGACCGGCGGCCCGAGAATTTCGCGCCAGATAATCGCGCGTCGTAATCCGGCGGGCTGCCGCAACTCCGCCCAACGCCCGCAGTCCGGAGCCATCAGGGCCGCCATCCCGGGAGCGGCGCCGGTATCCAGCGGCGCTCCGCCCGCACGAACCGGCGGTCTGCCCCTCATCTCGTCTAATTGGCGAATCAACGTCTGTTGTCGCTCAAGTTCCGGCGTATAGTCGGCCGTCGGGATCGGTTCTCGAGGCGGCGTGATGGTCATCGGTCGCGGCGGCGCCGGCAACGGGATCTCCTCCGTCTCCTTTTCGCCCATCTCCGCAAAGACCGGCGGCGGGCGCGTCAGTCCGCGCCGCTCGAGGATACGGCGCCGGATTTCCTCTTGAATGCGCCGCGTGCGCTCCGCCGCCTCGGGGTCCGCTTCCGTACGTCCGCTTCCCGTCTCCCCGGACGGCAGGCCTTTCAATTTGCGGAGGATCGCCACGATCGCCACTGCGATCAGAAACCATACTTCGAAATGATCCATCAGCCAATCCATGATGGTAAGCCTCGGATGCGGCGCCGGTCGGGCGGCAGTGCGTCGTCAGTCATCTTCCGCCGCTCCCCGTCATTTTTTGCCGGCCTCCGGAGCGGCAATCGACGTCCGCATTTCGGTGTCGGCCTGGATATTCTGGAACCGATAATAGTCCATCACCCCCAGCCGGCCGTTGCGGAACGCCTCCGCCATGGCCAGGGGGACCTGGGCCTGCGCCTCAACCACGCGGGCCTGCATCTCCTGAACCCGCGCCTTCATCTCCTGCTCCAGCGCGAGGGCGGCCGCCCGGCGGATTTCTGCCTGGGCCTGCGCCATGTTCTTGTTGGCCTCCGCCTGCGCCTCCTGCAGCTTCGCCCCGATGTTTTCGCCGACATCGACGTCCGCAATGTCGATCGAGACGATCTCAAAGGCCGATCCCACATCGAGCCCGCGCTGCAATACGGTTTTTGATATGTTGTCGGGGCTTTCCAGCACATGCTTGTACGACTCGGAGGAGCCGATGGTGGTCACAATGCCTTCCCCCACCCGGGCGATGATCGTCTCCTCCTTGGCGCCACCCACGAAACGGTCCAGATGGGTGCGGACCGTCACTCGCGCCTTCACTTTGACCTGGATGCCGTCCTTGGCGACGCCGTCGATCGTAGACCGTCCTTTTTCGGGATTCGGGCAGTCGATGACCTTCGGATCCACCGAGGTGCGCACGGCCTCCACGACCGATTTGCCGGAGCCCTTGGTCGCGAGGTCAATCGCGCAGGCGCGGTCCCAGTCGAGCGCGATGCCCGCTTTTTGGGCGGCGACCAACGCCTGCACGGTGGGCACCACGTTGCCGCCTGCGAGATAGTGGGCCGCGATCCGGTCGGTGTTCAGCGGAATGCCCGCTTTCACCGCCGTGATGCGCGCCTCCACCACCATGCTGACCGGCACCCCGCCCAGGCGCATGCCCACGAGATTCAATACGCTCACCGGTGCTCCGTTCAGCCGGGCTTTCAGCCATACGCTGACGTAAGAAATGAAAACCCCCAGAATGACGAGGATCAGAATTACGGCCGGAATGGCGATGATGTACCATAGATTGCTCATGACTGGTCAGGGCTTGATTTGGAGACGATCAGACGGAAATTGTCCACTCCCACCACCTGCAAGGCGGCCCCTTTCGGAGCCAGGCCTGATTGGCAGAACGCTTCATAGCGCCGGCCTTCGACCGAGACATAGCCGCTCGGCGCCAGCGTCGTCATGGCCTCGGCCGGCTTGCCCACCACTGCCGCAAGGGTCGCGGGCGGCGGCTGGCTGGTGGAACTGACCGTGGCGTGGACCACCAAGCCACGCCCCCACCGGGTCTTCGGCAATACCACCAGTTCCAGATAAATCGTCGCAGCGAGCAACAGCAACGCCACCCCCGCAGCCGCAGCCGTGGCCGCGACCCCATAGTCCTGGTAAACAAACACGCAGCCGGCAAACATCGCCACCATCCCGAGCACGGCGAGCAGGAAACTGGACACGAACACATCGCTGGCCAGCAGCACGACGCCGACAAGAAACAACAGGACGATGGTCGTCATCGCTCGCTCTTTTCCACGATCAGACCAAAATCGGTCCGCCCGCGTACGATCACGGCCGCGCCTGCATCGACGGATCCGACCTCCACCCGGGCCTCATACCTTTCGCCGCCAATCTCAACCTGGCCACCCGGGTGCAACGCGGTGGCTGCCACGCCCCGCCGGCCCACCAGCGCCTCCAGACCGGAGGCCGCCGCCGGTGCCGTGCCAGCCGATTGCGCCGCTCCTCCCACCGTGGCCCCGACCACCAGGCGGTCCCAGATCCAGCCTTTCGGGAGGTAACGGGCCAGAATGAAGATCAACACCACTGCGATGCCCAGGCCCGCCGCCAGGTTGATGAGCGGCTGGACAAACACCCCGCCCGAAAACTGCACCGGCTGGTTCGGCCAGAGATCGGCCATGGCCCACAAGAGGGAGCCCAGCATCAGGACGATGCCGCTGAGGGCCACGACCGCCACGCCGGGAAAGACGAAGATCTCGACCGCGACCAAAATCACCCCCAACGCAAATACGAGCATCGGTTCATGTCCGGAAAATCCCGCCACATAATGCCCCAGGAACACCAAGGCGAGCAGCGCGATCCCCGTGATGCCGAAGAAGCCGAATCCCGGTGTCTTGAATTCGATGAACAGAAACACCAGGCCCAGACCGAGCAGGATTGGCGAGGCCGCATTGAGGTACTGGGCGAGCCGTTCCGACCAGGTGACTTCGAGGTGCACGACCCGGAATCCGCCCGCGCCAAACTTCTGCCGGAGCAGATCATCGAGGTTCTTGGCAATGCCCGCCGCCAGGAGCGGCTCCGGGGGGTTGCCATAGTCTTTGGCGGCCTCCTGCGCGGTCAGGGAGAGCAGCTCGCCCTTGGGCTTGATGACCTTGTCTCCGACCTTCAGCACGTAGTCCTTGTCGATCATCGCGGAGATCACCTCGCCGCGGTACCCCTTGCCCTCCGAGATCGCCCGGATCCGCGCTTTCAAATAGCTGACGATCTTCAACCTCATCGTCTCGTCGATATCCTGACCGGTCGACGTCACCGGGGCGGCGGCGCCAATCACTCCGTCGGGGGCAAACCAGATTTCCTGGGTCGATGCCGCGATGAAGGCGCCGGCCGACGCGGCTTCGTCGTCGACATAGGTGATCGTCAGCCCGGGAAATTTCTCCAGATCGGACATCATGTCCATGGTCACGTCCAGCGCTCCCCCGGGCGTCTGCATGTCAAGCACGACCGCCCCGGCCCCCTTGGCAATCGCCTCCTTCAGCCCGCGCCGCACGATGTAGAACACCGGCCGCCCGATCTCGTCCCTTATGGGCAGGACATACACCAGCACCGGCTTGGTGCGGCGGGCCGGCGGCGGAGTCACCGCCTCCGGCTCGGTCGGGGCGTCCGGTGCCGACGAAGGGGCCGGCGCCACCTTTTCCGCCGCGGCGGCACCCGCAAGCAGGAACAGGCAAAACCACAAGCGAAGAACTCTCCGCGTCATGAATTCGAGGCGATACTGGCCGACGCCCTGCGCCGACGCAAGCGCACCGATTGCCGGGCGCATTACAGGCACCGCCTCTCTTTCTCACGGGCCGGTCGAACCCTCCGGCCGGTCCGCGGTCTATTCACGCCGGCCGATCACACCCCCGCGCCGTCCCACCGGAATTGACGTTGCCCCCGGGAACCGGCCGCGAAAATGTCTTTGTCGGCCCCAAGGCCATCCTCTACATCTTTCCGATCCATGGAGAAAGTCCCCTATCTCGGTCACGACTTGACGCGCTGGCAGGTGGGGCCCTCGAGCTTTCTGGCCTTGCCGGAAAAAGGTGCACGCCTGATGAATTGGAACCTGACGCTCGGCGATGGTTCGATCCGGGACATTCTCTACTGGCCCGAGGTCGCATCGCTCGCGGAGATTGCGAAAGTGCGGGGCGGCAATCCCATTCTCTTCCCCTTTTGCGGCCGCACGTTTGATCGCGGCGAGATCCACCACTGGCGCGACGAAAGCGGCGTCCGCCGGCCCATGCCCATGCACGGGCTGGTCCGCCAGGGGGATTTCCAGGTCACCCGTCTGGATGAACGCGGTTTCACCGCGGTCTTTCAACCTGGAGAGGAGGCCCGCGCGGCATACCCATTCGAATACGAATTCTCGGTCAGCTACCGATTCGAACCACTGGCGCTGTTTGTCGAATTGCGCCTCCGCAACCTCGACCGGATACCGATTCCCTGGAGCGCCGGACACCATTTCTATTTCACGGTGCCCTGGCGCGACGGTCGGACGCGCGGCGATTATTACATTCGCATTCCTGCCGCGACGACGCTCCGGCAGGATTTCGACCGCGGCACGCTTCACCCGGGGCCACGTTTGAGTCACGACGAATCGCTGGCCAGCAAGGACCTGATCGACGTCTTCCACACGGGGCTGAAAAGCAACGCCGTGGTATTCGGAGAACGGGGCGGGACGGATCTGGTCAGCGTACGTTTGGGGCCCGAACGCCGGCCGCCCAAGGCGTCGGTGATCGTCACTTGGACCCAGGCGGACGATTCCCCCTTCTATTGCGTCGAGCCCTGGATGGGCCCGGCCAACTCGCCCGAGCACCGGACCGGCCTCTATCAGGTCGCCCCCAGCGAAACCCAGACTTTCCTGGTCGAGGTAAGCCTCAAATGAGGGGCGCAAGGATGGGCTCGACGGCCAGCCGTCCTCCCCAACCGGCTGGGCGGACGAGTGAACCGCGGTCCCATGCAGAAAATTGGTGCGCTTTCCCGGCCGCGGTCTATCTTGTGGAAAAACGGCGATAACCGCCTCGTTCATTTTGGCCCGTGTCCGCTCAAAATCCCATCGTTGCATTCCTGGACGTCGGAGGACCTGAAATACTGATGATCCTGCTGGTGGCGTTGCTCCTGTTCGGGAGCCAGCGGCTGCCGGAACTCGCACGGAATCTCGGCAAATCCATGCGCGAGTTCAAGCGGGCGACCAGCGGTCTCGAAGAGGAGTTGCGCCGCGCCATGGACACTCCGGCGCCTTCCCCTAAGGCGCAACAGCCGGTCATCGCACCGGTGGCCGAAAGCCCGGCGAACGTTGCCGCCGCGCCCGGCGAAAGTCCGGCCTCGCGCGACCCCGACGACCGTCCCCAGCCTTAGCCATTACCCGGGATCCTGAAAAGGAATCCGCGGGTGCCGTTCCGCCTTCTGCCGTGGGCACCGACGAGCAACCCATCCGCATCCCCATCACGGACGAACTGGACCTCCACACCTTTCGTCCGTCGGAAATCGCCAGTCTTCTGGAGGAGTACCTGCGCGAATGCCAGGGCCGCGGTTTTCGCGAGGTTCGGATCATTCACGGGAAGGGCACGGGGACGCTGCGCGAGACGGTGCATGCCCAGTTGCGCCGTTCGCGCCGCGTGGAATCGTTCCGTCTCGGAGATGAAACCTCCGGGGGTTGGGGGGCAACGTGCGTTTACCTGGCGCGCCGGCCTCAATGACCCGCAAATTTCCACTCATCCGTCCGAGGTGCCGCCTGTCACGAGCGGATTGAACCGAGGTTCCCTCGTCGCCATACTGCCAGCATCATGAATACCGCGCTGTTCTACGGAATCGTTCTTGCGCTCGCGAACATTGTGCTGTCGCTCGCGGCATTTTTCCTGGGATTTCAGACCGACCGGATCGCGGAAGCCTATTGGTTCAACATCTTGGGCTTGGTGGTGTTTGTCGCGGTACTCTGGTTCGGGATCCGCGCCGCCCGAGAGGAGGCGCAGGACGGATCGCTTTCCTATGGCCGGGGGGTCATGACCGGTTTTCTCATCTCACTCTATTCGAGTCTGATCGGGGCGGTGTACACGTTCATCCATTTCACCTTCATCAATCCCAACTTTGTCGAGTACCAGCTTGATGCCACCCGGCAGAAGTGGATCGCGGCCGGCCTCGGTGACGCGCAGATTGCAGCGGCGGAGAAGTTCGCCCGTTTCTTCCTTTCTCCCGTCATGATGTCGGTGGTCGCGTTGGTGTTGCCGGTGCTTTTCGGGGTAATCCTCGCCTTGATTCTTTCCGCCTTTCTGAAGCGCGGACCAAAGACCGATGGTGGGGCCCCGCCGGCGGCGGACCCGACGTCTGCTCCGCCCATTGGGCAGTCTGCTGGCCAATGACGTCTCGACCGGTCCTCTGTTGATTTCGGCCGCCCGTGCCGGTGGCGACGCCAGCCAGACCCCGGATGTCGGTTGTCCGCCGCTCGAGCCGGACCACGGATTGCGTCCCGCGTCATCCAGAAAATTGAGGAGGCCGGAACCTTGCGGTTCCGGCCTCCAGGTTTTGCTACTTCATCGAACCGTAGCCTCAGCGATTCCCATGAATCCGCCGCTTTGCGCGGTAGTCATAGGCCGCCAGGGCCATCAGCGCGGTTGCCGCGCCGAATCCAAACAAGGTATAGATCACCATAAGGTTCCCCATCCTCATCTGGCTCAGGCCGAGGAAAACCGCCGCTGCGAGCACTACGCCCGCCGGAACGAGTTTCATCAGTCTCTCTTGGTTCATATTTGGCTTTCTGTTTCAGGTTAATGACCCCTTGCGGGATCACGGAAAGTCTAGCCCAGTGCTTCAATAATGGAAGTTGCACCGTCCAATCGATATCATAGTTTTTGGCTATGGAACTGAGCCAACTTCGCTATTTCTTGACCGTTGCCGACGTAGGAAATTTTACACGCGCCGCCGAACGATCAGGTGTTTCCCAACCTTCCATCAGTCAGCAAATCATAGATTTAGAACGTGAGCTCGGCCACAAACTCTTCCACAGACTTGGCCGCCGGGTGGTTCTTACCGAGGCGGGGAAGGTCTTCCTGGACCGTGCGCGCCGCATCGTGCTCGAGATCGAGGATTCTGCAAAGGCGTTGCGGGACAGCCCCACGCTGGAGCGCAGGATCAAGGTGGGGACCGTTCAAACACTCGCCCCCTACCTACTCCCGCCGCTTCTGGAGCGTTGTCGAGAATTGCATCCGTACCTGCTCGTCCACACCCATGAGGATTTTCGACCTGATCTCGTCCGGGGAGTGGTCGAAGGAGACCTCGACCTCGCGATCGTCCCGCAGCCGGTAAAGGATTCCCGGATCTCTGCGGAATCGCTCTTCACCGAGCCACTTCTGCTCGTCGTCGGGAAGAACCACTCCCTGGCGACGAAAGAGACGATTACCGCCCAGGACTTGGCGAAAGAAAGTTTCGTTCTCCTCGGCCACACCAGCACACTCGCTATGGAAATCGAGCGCTTTTGTGGCGACAACGACTTCGTTCCGAGACTGGGACATCGCTGTTCACAAACTGCTACGGTGAAGGCGCTTGTTGGTCTTGGCTCCGGCATTTCAATTCTGCCGAGAATTGCCGTTCGGCCAGAGGACAAGGGGAGCCTCATATATCGGGAGCTTAGTGGACGCGCCCCTCTGCGGGAGGTCGTTGTCATCCGCCATCTGCAACGCTATCAGACGATGGGCGCCGAACAGTTTCTCAAGGTGCTAAGGGCGTTGGTGGCGGAACTGACAGCGGTCGGCGACCTGCTTCGCACACCGACCCCCGAACCCTGACCGCAAATCCGGCGCCACGATTCGCCCGGGAGCCCACGACGACGAGAGCGCCGGACAGGTCGGTCACGCCAAGGCGTATCACCGCTTGCTGATCCAAAGACATCCCCGGACGGGCGGCGGAATCCGTCCAGTTTCGAGTTTGCTGCCAATTCAGGTAAGCCTATCCTGACACCTACTATGATCGACCTCATCAAAAAGACGATGCTGGCGGGGGTGGGAGCAACAATTGTCACCAAGGAGAAGGTCGAGGAGGCGCTCCAGGATTACATTCGCCAGGGCAAGGTGTCGGCCGGCGACGCGCGGATCATGGCCGAAAAGATCGCCGAGCAGGGTCGCAAGGAGTTCGAAATCATGAGCGGCGAACTCGCCGCCAAGCTGAAGGAGCTCGCCGAGAAGGCCGATCTGACCCAACGGGCGCGCATACAGGCGCTTGAGGATCGGGTCAAAAAACTGGAAGAGGCACTGGCCACCCGCCCCGGTGCCGGCGCCGGAACCTGACCCGCCGCGCACGCCTGCCACGATGCCGGGCGTCTCCCTCAAGCCCTTCGACCTGCTGGCGAATGCCATGCGGGCCAAAGAGATCGCAACCGTGCTTGCGCGTCACGGATTCGCGGAAATCATCGAGCAAATCGGCACGCCCGACACTTGGTGGCGGCGCTTTGTACCCACGCCGAAGATTCATCGCAGCACGGTCGAGCGCATCCGTCTCGCGGCCGAGGAACTCGGTCCGACGTTTGTTAAATTCTGCCAGCTCCTGAGCATGCGGCCCGACCTCGTGCCGCACAATCTCGTGCTCGAGCTGCAGAAACTCCAGGACGCCGTGCAGCCCCTGCCTTTCGACGAAATGCGGACCGTGCTGCTAGAGGAATTGGAGGGTGATCCGGCCGAATTCTTCAGTGAATTCGACGAGGTCCCGGTGGCTTCGGCGTCGCTCGCGCAGGTTTATTTCGGCCGACTGAAAGCGGATGACCGCAGGGTGGCGGTCAAGCTGCAACGCCCCGACCTGCAGAAGGTGGTCGAGGCCGATCTGGACCTGATCGCGTTTTTTGCGGCCCGCATTCACCATTATGTGGTCCGGCTGAGACCGTTCGACCTGCCGGCCATCGTCGAAGAAATCCGCACGGGCCTCCTGCAGGAGCTGGATTTCCGCCATGAGGCGCGCAATCAGCAGTACTTCAATGTCCAAAATCCCTCCCCGGAGAAGGTGTTCGCCCCGGGGGTGATCGGCGAATTCACGACGCGCCGGCTGCTGGTGATGGAACGGGTGGATGGGTCCCGGATCGAACAGGCGAAACTGACTCCCGA
>JBJKRD010000107.1:0-2545 GCA_046704925.1 Opitutaceae bacterium
CGAGTGACGCCGTCCGCACCGGGCCGTGGTGCAGGCGTCTCGCCTGCATAGTTCGCAATCGGCGTACCTGGCCACGCAGCCGGGACGGCTGCGCCACGGTGGGCATGCCGTCTTGCTTCGTAGCGCAGGCATCCCACCTGCCTGGAGTGAGCTTTCCGCAAACCCGCCCGACGCAGTCGGGACGGCTGCGCCACGGCGGGCATGCCCTCTCCCTTCGTGGTGCAGGCGTCCCGCCTGCAACCTTCCATCGTCCCACCCCGCGCCGCCGGCTACATTCCGTGGCGGGCGATGAAATCCTTGATGGCGGCCGGCTCGGCGCGCACCGCGTGCCGCACAATCTCCCGGTCCCGGTACGCCTCCAGGCTCGGATGGGTCGGGTTCAGCCCGGTCGCGGCGTGGATCACGTCGGGGAATTTCGCCGGGTTCGCCGTGGCGAGCACCACGTTCACCCGCTCCCGGCTCAGGTCCTTGAACGCACAGGCGGTGTGGGGATCGCACACGTAGCCGTACTTGTGGTAGACGCCCTTGATCAGCGCCGAGATTTCGGGGTCGGTGCAGTGCGAAGCCGTGAACGAATCGGCATTGAAGTGCTCGAAACGGTAGACGCCCTCGCGTTTGAGCGTTTCCATGATCGCGGCGATGCGGTCCGGGTCGCGCCCGGTGCTGTAATACAGGAACCGCTCGAAATTCGACGCCACCTGGATGTCCATCGACGGCGCGAGGCTCGGCGTGACCGGCGCCACCCGGTATTCGCCGGTGGTGAACAGCCGGTAGAGAATATCGTTCTGGTTGGTGGCGATCTTGAAGCCGCGGATGGGCACGCCCATCTGCTGGAGCATCCAGCCGGCGAGGACGTTGCCGAAATTGCCCGTCGGCACCACGAACTCGACGTTCGCCCGCTTTTCCGCCGGCAGGCGCAGCCAGGCATAAAGATAATAGACGCACTGGGCCAGGACGCGCGCCAGATTGATGGAATTCACCGCCGAGAGTCGATGCCGCGCGCGGAACTCCTGGTCGCCGAACACCTCCTTCAACGCGGCCTGCGCGTCGTCGAACGTGCCGTCAATGGCGAGCGCAAACACGTTGGACGCCCCGGTGCAGGTCATCTGGCGTTCCTGCAGCGGCGACACCCGGCCGCGGGGATAAAGGATGAAGATCGCCACGTCCGGCTTGCCGAGGAGGCCGTGGATGGCCGCGGCGGCGGTGTCGCCCGAGGTGGCGCCCAGCACGTTGAGCGTCCGGCCGTGGACCCGGCACTGGTGCTCGTAGAGGTTGCCCAGCAGTTGCAGGGCGAAGTCCTTGAAGGCGAGCGTCGGCCCGTGGAACAGCTCGAGCACGAAAAGGTCTTCCCCCAGCTGCTCGAGCGGGGCGATGTCCGGATGGGTGAAGCCGCGGTAGGACCGGTCCACGAGGTCGCGCAGCACCGCCGGTTCCAGGTCGGTGGCGAAGCGCCGGAGAAACTCGTGGCAGAGGTCCGCGTAGGACAGGCCGGCCAGCCGCCCCAGCTCCGCCGCGAGGTCCGGCAGCGTCTCGGGAAGGAACAGGCCGCCATCCGGGGCGAGCCCGATGGCCACCGCCTCGCTGAACCGGACCGGCGGCGTCCGCCCGCGGGTGCTGAGATATCTCATCGAGGGAAGGGATGGCCGCCAGGAGGCGCAAAACGCGCAAACCGGAGCCACCGGATCTTGTGCCTTTTGCGCCTATTTGCGGCCAGACTATTTGGCGAGTTTCAAAGTCTCCCTGGCAGGTCGCTCCGCCGTCCACTACCCGAGCTTGTCCAGGCCGAACGCCGCGTGCACCGCCCGCGCGGCCTCGTCGGCGCGGGCCGCGTCGATCACCACCGAGATCTTGATTTCCGAGGTGCTGATAAGCTCGATGTTGACGCTGCGTTCCGCGAGGGTCTGGAAAAGCGTCGCCGCCACGCCGCTGTGGGTCTTCATGCCCACGCCCACCACCGAAAGCTTGGCGATCTGGTCGATGACCGCCACCTCGCCGCCGCCGAGTTCCCGGAACACCGGCTCCAGCGTCTGGGGTGCCCGGTGCGAATCGGGCCGCGGCACGGTGAACGTGAGGTTGGCCACCCCATGGCGCCCGACGTTCTGCACGATCATGTCGACGATGATGTTGGCGTCGGCCAGCGCGCGAAAGACCCGCGCCGCCGAACCCGGCACGTCGGGGATATTGCTGACCACGACCTTGCTCTGGTCCTTGTCCACGGCCACGCCGCGCACGACGACCTGCTCCATGTAGGTGACTTCCTCTTTCACGATGGTTCCCGGGTTGTGGTTGAAGGATGAACGGACCTCGAAGACGACGTCGTACTTTTTGGCGAACTCGACCGAGCGCGACTGCATGACCTTGGACCCGCTGCTCGCCAGTTCGAGCATTTCATCGTAGCTGATCTCGCCGATCTTGCAGGCCTCCTTCACCACCCGCGGATCCGCCGTGTAGACGCCGTCCACGTCGGTGTAGATCTCGCACTTGTCGGCCTGCATGGCGGCGGCCAGCGCGATCGCGGTGAGGTCGGAGCCGCCGCGGCCGAGCG
>JBJKRD010000108.1:0-6183 GCA_046704925.1 Opitutaceae bacterium
CATACTGTGACACACGATATAGTGTGCCACACAGTATGCAAGCATGAAATCGCACCCGGACCTTTTCCATCGGCCGCGACCGGCCCCGCCTCAGGCGCGGCCCTTCACCGGAATGCCCGCGCTGCGCGCCAACTCCCGGTGGATCTTGGTCACCCGCTCCACCTGGCCCTTCGCGGGAAACCGCTCGTAGAAGCCCTCGCTTCGGAATTCGCGTGCCTGTTCGGCCCAGGGCGCGAGCTTCCCGGCCCAGCGCGCGACGCGCCCGTCCGCGGGCGCCGCGTCCGCGGCCGCCAGATCCGCGCACACCCGCAGCAACGCCTTGAGGGTGACGGGCTTTGTGACCATGTAGCCTGCGTGGCCCCAGGCCTCGCCCCAGGTCTGGGCGGCGGCTTTGAGAAAGTCGCGCGCCACCGCGTAATAATCCGCCGCATGGCGTTTGTCCGCGCCGGCGGCCTCGATCCGGCGCCACTCCTGCTTCACCCAGCGGTGCACCTCGTTGAAGAGCTCGGCCTGGAGAATCCACTTCTCCTGCCGGCTGCGTCCGCCCAGACGGTTGATGCGGTAGCGCAGCGGACTGTCGCCCTCGCTGTACAGCATCTCGACCACGTGCGCGGCAAAACGCCGGTCGGGCTCCGCCCACGAGACCCGCTCGTACAAATCCACCAGGTGGCTCTTGTTGATCCGGGTGGGGGTGGAGTTGATGATGACGAACATCTCGGTCGCGAAATCCTCGCTGCGCCCGTCGAAGATCACGCAGGGGACGGAGATGTTCCGGGCGTCGTCGGGGTGCGTGCCCTCGTAGAATTGGAGCGCCGCCAGCCGGTGCTGACCGTCGATGATCAGGAACTTTTCCTCGGGCTCTTGGAGGCGGCCCACGCCGCTGCCGTCCGTCCACGCCTCAAAGTGGAGTTTCTGGGAGGTGAAGAGCAGCACCGTCCCGGGAATGGGCGGCTGGGTGACCGCCGTTTCATAGAAGTTCCGGATGGTCCGGACCTTGTTGCGGGAGAGCAGTCGCTGGAAAGCCTTGTCGCTGCGTTCGATCCGGGCGATGAACCGGGCGACATCGTCGTCGGCGGGTACCTCGTCCGGCTGGATTCCCTCGCCCCCCTCGGCGTAGTAGCGGCTGATGAACCGCACCTTCTCAAGGAGGCGGGCGGAAGGGTAGGACACGAAGTAGAAGACGGCGTCTTTCTGGCGGATCTGCGTGGCGATCATGCTCATGGTGGGAATGGATTGACGGTTCCCGGCGGAGTCTGGTTCCCAGATTTGATTATAGCGGCGCGCCCGGAGGCGACCAGATACGATCAGGAGGGTTCGGCCGCGCCGGGCCAACCGGTTCGCCCGCCGGCGTTCCGCCGACGCTCAGTTTTCCGGTTTGCCGCCGGGCGCATTCGCGTTTCGACTCCTCCTTTCCGACCCCGAATTCTCATGGCTCTCTACCTCGGCATCGATTCCGGCACCCAGAGCACCAAAGCAGTGGTGCTCGACCTCGAACAGAAGAAGGTGATTGCGGACGCCCGCGCCTCTCACGAGTTGATCGGCGGCCTGCCGCCCGGCCATATGGAGCAGCACCCGCAGGATTGGCTCAAGGCGCTGGACGCCGTGCTGGTCGAGGTCCTGGCCAAGGTGGATCGGGCCCATGTGCGCGGAATCGGGGTCTCCGGACAGCAACACGGCTTCGTGCCCCTGGATGAGAAGGGCGAGGTGATCCGCCCGGCCAAATTGTGGTGCGACACCAGCACCGTGGAGGAATGCGGGCTGCTGACCGAGGCCCTGGGCGGCGACAAGGCGGTGATCTGGAAGATCGGCCCCCGGTTTCTGCCCGGCTACACCGCGCCGAAGATCCTCTGGCTGAAGCGGCACGAGCCGGAGAACTTTGCCCGCCTGCGCCACGTGCTGCTCCCGCACGACTTTCTCAATTTCCACCTGACCGGCAACTTTTTCATGGAATACGGGGACGCCTCCGGCACCGCGCTCATGGACGTGCGGCAGCGCGTCTGGTCGCGGGACGTGATCGGGGCGATCGACCCCAGCCTGGCCGACTGGCTCCCCCCGCTGTCCGATTCGCACCAGGCGGCGGGGATGCTCCGCCCCGACCTGGCGGCGAAACACGGGCTGTCGCGCGACGTGGTGGTCAGCGCCGGCGGGGGCGACAACATGATGGGGGCGATTGGCACCGGCAACGTCAGCCCCGGCGTGATCACGGCGAGCTTCGGCACCAGCGGCACCATCTACGCCTTTGCCAAGAAGCCCGCGGTCGACCCGGACGGCGAGATCGCCGCCTTCTGTTCCTCCACGGGCGGCTGGCTGCCGCTGTTGTGCACGATGAACGTGACCACCGTCACGGAGCGGGTGCGGGCGTTGTTTGGCTACGACCACGCGGCTTTGGATGCCGCGGTCGCGGCGGGGCCGGCGGGCGCCGGCGGGCTGATCCTGCTCCCGTACCTCGACGGCGAGCGGACCCCGAACGTTCCGGAGGGCTCGGGCGTGCTCCTCGGGCTCAATGGCCAGACGTTCAACGCCGGCCATCTGGCCCGCGCGGCGATGGAGGGCGTGACCATGGGCATGAACTACGGCCTGCGGCGCCTGGCCGACATGGGGGTGCGGGCGCGCGAGATCCGCCTGACCGGCGGCGGCGCCCGTTCGCCCGTTTGGCGCCAGCTCATGGCGGACATCTTCGGCGTGCCGGTGGTCAAGATGGTCGAGGACGAGGGCGCCGCCCTGGGCGCCGCCATCCAGGCCGCCTGGTGCACGTCCTTCCTCGACGGGGAGCTGGCCAAGCTGAGCGACCTGACCGACGCGGCCGTCGCGATCGACGAGTCGACGCGGTGTGCGCCGATCGAAGGCAACGTGGCCCGATACCGGAAATTGCAGGACCTGCAGGACAAGCTGAGCCACGCCCTGCGCGAAATCTTTCCGGCGCAACGCAAGCTGGCATCGTGAGCTCCCGCCGGCAACCGGCCGCCACGCGCGGCCGGCCGCCAAGGCCGTTCTATGCGGCGGACCTCGCCTATGTGCACGACGCGGGTTTCCGTGGTTTCGCCCAGGCGGCGGCCCCGGGCGTGTTGCGTCGCCTCCGGCACGCCTGCCGGCCCGGGGAACGGGTCGTGGAGCTGGGATGCGGCACTGGCGCCCTGACCGAATTTTTGGTGCGGGCGGGCTACCGCCCGCTGGGGGTGGACGCATCGGCGGCCATGCTTCGTCATGCCCGAAGGCGGTTGCCGGGAACGGCATTCCGGCTGGCGTCGTATTGCGATTTCGTCCCGCCCCGGTGCGCCGCGATCGTGGCGGTGGGCGAATGCCTCAATTACCTGACGGACGGACGCCGACGGCACGAGGCGACGCTGCGCCGCTGGTTCCGGCGGGCGGCCGCCAGCCTGCCACCGGGTGGACTCCTGCTGTTCGATTTCCTGCTGCCCTGGGCGGGACGCCCGCGACGGCGCAGCGTGGAACGCTCGGGTTCCGACTGGCTGGTGCTCGTGGCCGTCGGGGAGGATCGTCATCGACGGGTGCTGACCCGGCGCATCACGACCATCCGCCGCGTGGGCGGGGTTCAGCGGCTGGCGTTTGAGGTTCACCGCCAGGCCCTCCTGCCGCGGGCGGACTTGCGCCGCATGCTGGAATCGGCCGGCTTCGCAGTCCGTTTTCTGTCCGGCTACGGGCGCCGGCGCCTGCCCCCCGGCCAGGCGGTGGTCGAGGCGGTCCGGACGGTCTATACGGAATTATGCAGTTCGATGTAGGGCCGCCGCTGGCCGGCGAGCCGCCTATGGACTTAAGAGTTCGGCGTGGCGACAAGCGCCAGCCCTACACCAAGTGATCCTCCTCTTTTCGATCGTGATGGCGGCAATAATGCATGATCCCGGCTGGGCGACCGCGGCCGCCTCGTTGGCCGGTCCGCCGTCAACCCGACACCGGGGCCGCAAAGATTTCGATCAACGGCGCCTGCCCGGCCACGTGGGCTCCGCGGTACATGCCCGGCGTATTGAATGGGAGGGCGACCTGCCCGCGACGGTCGATGGCCGCCAGGCCGCCAGTGCCGCCCAGCGCCGCCATCTGGCGGACCGCCTCGCCCGCCGCGGCGGCGAGAGAGAGGCCTTTGTACTCCATAAGGGCGGAGACGTTGTGGCCGAACACCGTGCGGATGAAGTATTCGCCGTGTCCGGTGGCGGAGAGCGCGCAGGTGGCGTTGTTGGCGTAGGTGCCCGCCCCGATGATCGGGGAATCGCCCACGCGCCCGTATTGCTTGTTGGTCATCCCGCCGGTCGAGGTGCCGGCGGCGAGGTCGCCGTGGCGGTCCAGCGCCGCGCAGCCAACCGTGCCGAACTTGTTGTCGTCGACCGTGGCGAAGGTGACCCGCTCCGGGCGCGTCCGGGGCGGCGCCGGTCGTTCCAACTGCCGCGCCAATTCCAGTTGGCGGCGGCGGCGCGGCGTCTGGAAATACTCGTTGGGGACGAATTCGTAACCCAGCCGGCGCGCAAACGTTTCGGCCCCGTCGCCGATCAGCATGACGTGCGGCGTGCGCTGCAGGACGTCGCGGGCGAGAGTGATCGGGTTGCGGATGTGTTGGAGGCCCGCGACGGCCCCGGCATCGAGCGTCCGCCCGTCCATGATGGAAGCGTCGAGTTCGCAAACCCCGTCGGCGTTCATCACCGCCCCGTGGCCGGCGTTGAACAGTGGGGAATCCTCCATGACGGTGATGGCCGCGACCACCGCCTCCAGACTGGTGCCGCCCCGCTCGAGCGCGGCGTACCCGGCGGCCAGCGACTCCGCGAGCTTGGCCTGATACTCGGCCTCCACCGGGGGCGCGAGGTCTTCGCGGCGAATGACACCGGCCCCGCCGTGGATGACGAGGCCGAAGGAGGAATCTGGCATGGGGCCAGCGTCGGCGGGTTCGACGCCCGACGCAAGTGCGCCGCGGCCGGCGCGCCTCCGGGTCACGGGGCCACCCGGCGGCCGACAAAGATCAGATCGCGTTCGATGCCGTGCAACCGGGCCACCCGCGGCAGGTGGCCCCAGGTGCCGAATCCGTGCTGCGCAAACAGGCGCAGGCTGGGTTCGTTGTGGGCCCAGATCAGGCCGACGAGGGTCGTGATCCCGAATTCCGGAGCCCGGGCGATTGCCCGTTGGAGCAGACCGCCGCCCAGGCCGCGCCGGCGGTGCGACTCGGCGACATAGATGCTGATCTCCGCCGTCGGATGATAGGCCGGCCGCGGGTGAAAATCGCCGAGACTCAGCCAGGCGCAGACGGCGGCGTCCTCTTCCGCCACCCACAGCGGACGTCGCGCCGACGTGTGCGCATGGAACCACGGACGGCGCGCCTCGACGGTCACCGGGGTCGTGTCGGCGGTCACCATGCCGCCCGGGATGGTGGCGTTGTAGATGGCGACGATGGCCGGGAGGTCGGCCTCGACGGCATCGCGGACCGCGAAGGACTCAGGGGGCGGGGGCATGGCGGGGAGGAGCCTCGGCCGGCGGCGGATTCGGCGTATCGTCGAAATTGAGGTTGATCCGGCCGTTGAACACAACTCCTTCGATCCGCCGCACCGCCCCAGTGGCCGGATCCACGGTGAAACTCACGTCGATGAAGCCGGATTGCTGATCGGCCGAGGCCGCCTGGTAACGGTAACGCCAGACCGTGCCGTCGGGGGCGGGGCGCTTGACCATGGGCGCGCCGAGAAACCGGGTGAGATCGGACGCCGTCAGGCGCGGCGGCGCGTTGGCGCCTTCGAGGCGCGTGTGGAGGTCGGCGCTGGCCGTCCGTTTCGCCCGGTCGACCCGGGCCGCGCCGAACGCCTGCAGCATCAACAGGAAGAACCGCTTGGGCAGGAAAAGGAACAGGCGCTCCGGCAGGATGACGCGCGTGAGCTTGTGGTCGACGAAGATGAAATCCGCCGTCACCTCGTAGTCCGCCGGATTCTCGCCCGGCACCGTGTAGGCCTTGATCCAGCGGAAGTGCCAGCGCTCGGCGACGCCAATGCGCTCCCGCGATTCGGGGGTCAGGCGGAAGAACGCCATGTCCCGGTCGAGCAACACAGGCTGGCGGCACGTGATCTTCACCCCGTCGTGCAGGTCGACATCGAAATACTGGTCGAAATGCGCGAGCTGGCTCTTCAATTCGAGCAGCCGGAGGTAAATGCAGCCGCCCAAGAGTAGGAACGCGCCCGCCGCGCCACCCAACGCAAG
>JBJKRD010000109.1:0-4116 GCA_046704925.1 Opitutaceae bacterium
GGATCACCTTGACCTTCGCCTGTCGTCCGTGGGCCGCGGTGCACACCGCCGCCACCTCCTTTTCGACATATTCCCAATCCCCCCCGAGCGCCTTGCCGAGGTTCAGCACCATGTCGATTTCCACGGCGCCGTCGCGGCACGCCAGTTCGGTCTCGTGGCACTTCACCTCCGTCCGCGAGTTGCCGTGGGGAAAGCCGATGACGCAGCCGACGCGGACCCCCGTGCCCGCCAGCAACTCGGCCGCACGGCGTACGTAGTACGGCTTGATGCAGACGGACGCGACGCCGTACTTCGCGGCCAGGCGGCAGCCGTCGTCCAACTCGCGATCGGTCAACGTTGGATGGAGCAGCGAATGGTCGATCATCTGCGCCAGCTCTTCGTAAGTGTATTTCATTTCGAAACCCGCACCGGGAATAGGCCCGACGCCGACGCTGCTTGCGCCTGTCGGTCGGGGTTGATCCCCGACATGTCGGGCGTAAGGCCCGACCTACCATCCGAGGATGCGCGGATCTTCCTGGCGGTCCATAGAGAAACACAAGGACGCCAGGGCCACCCAAACGCGCCAATGGTTTCATCGCCGGCGCGCGGGGACGCCGGATCGCCCTAGATCTTCCCGAACAGGCTGCGCGGAATCTGATAGAGATAGCCGCAGGACCGCCACGCCCGCACGAGCGCCTTCTTGGCGTCACCGGTGCGGAGGATGCTCCCGCTCAGCAGGGCGAGCAGGGTGAAACCCGCCGCTTTGGCCAGGTTGCCCGCAAAGCGCGAGGCGAGGTAGCCGGCCGCCGGCCGACCGACCAGGCGCAGGTTGGCCACGCGATCAACCACCCGCGAGCGCGCCGAGTCAAAGGCGTGGCGGGTGGCGTAGCGGAAGGTGGTGCGCGAGGCCGGCATCTGGTGGCGCACCTTGGCCGCGGGCGCAAACCAGACCTCGAGACCGGCCGCGCGGATGCGCCGCAGCATCTCGCTGTCACCGCCGGAAAAATAGCTCCGCCCGGTGCGGTCGAGCGCGGTCGCAAACCGGCCGACCCGTTCGAACACCCAGCCCGGAATCGCGAGGTTGGCGCCCATCGGCGACGCTTCCGGCGGGAGCGGACCCGCATCGGCCCGAAAGGCCAGGGGCGCATGCCATTCGGCGATCCAGGGCGGCAGTCCGTCGGGGAAGACCGGCAGGACCTCGCCGCCCACGGCGCCGATCTTCCGTTCCCGGTCGGTCAGCAGCGGCGCGGTCAACTGGCGGAGCCAACCCGTTTCGACGAGGATGTCGTCATCGGCAAAAACGATGATTTCGCCGCGGGCCTCGGCGACGGCGCGGTTGCGGGCATGATCGAGACCCTGGGCCGCCTCGCGCACGTGACGCGGCGGGGGCCGGGAACCCGCGAAAGCCGCGACCACCCCGGGTGTGTCGTCGGTGGAGTTGTTGTCGATCACCAGGATTTCAAATCGGTCGGACGGAAAATCCTGCCGGGTGATGCCGGCGAGCGTCTGACGAAGCAGCGCCGCCCGGTTGTAGGTGGGCACGGCGACGGTGATGCGGATCTCGGGGTTGGCGGAGGTCAATCGATCCCTCGTCTAGGAGAGGACATGGGTTTGGTCAAATGCACGTTGGCCGCGGGGTAGCGATGGGGGCATCCGGGATCGGGCAATCGATGGGGGCTTGCCAGGAGGAGGCGACCCGGAAGATTGGGCCATATCCGTGAGCCGGCGCTCCCCTTGGCAACGCGCCGTCGGACTTGCCGGCTCCACCGCCGCCCTGGCCGCCGTCGGTCATGGCGCCGCCCCGGGGCCGCGCCATTTTCCGGAAATCGCGTGAAAAAACGTCGGCTTTTCGCCGCTGCCGCTTTGTCACGCATTACGTGACAAACTCCCCAACGGTCGCGTGGGGATCCATGTCACGAGATGGGTGACGTCGGGGAAATGGTCCGGGCCCATTGCCCGAAGGGTCTCGGGGCTACGGCCGGAAACCAGATCGGGCCCCGCGGGGCGCAGGAACATCGCGAAACGCTGGCGGCGCGCTTGGGTGGAGCGGAACCTGCCGCCCGCCTATACGGCGCGCCGGAACACCGGGAAGTCGCCAGGCTGGTAGGTCAGCTTGCCGGCCATGTCGGCGGTCTGCTCCGGCGTCAGCAGGAAGTATTTTCCCCGGGCCTTGGCATAGACCTTCCCGACGCCGTCGCGAATATCCCCGTCAGCCTCCCAATACCGGCCGCGTCCCGAGCCCATCCGGGAGCTGGCGAGGTAGGCCTGGCCGGTCCGCAACGGTTGCAGGAAGCGGACGGACAGTTCCGCCGTGTACGTGAGCCGGTCGTGCGGCAACGACACCGACCAGCCGGTCAGTTCGTCCAGCAGCGCACTGATCACGCCACCGTGCACGATATCTTCGTATCCGGTCTGCTGGCTGTCGGGTTGGAAGCGGGCGTAGACCCTCCGGCCGTCATCTGTGAAGAACCGGATGCGCAGGCCGCGCGGATGGGTCTGACCGCAGACGTAACAGTTCTCGTAGCTCGGCAGGAACTGCGGATTGACGGGTTCGCCGAGCAGGGGTTCCGACGCAAAATCCATGGCTCCAAGGCGGATTCGAGCTGATGCTGGGACAACCCTTGACAGGGCGCAATCCTGCGCCGGCGGGCGAGCAGACCAGCCGTGGCCCCGACCCGCTGATGTTCAAACCGTCAGCCCACGAGGAACGCGGCAAATCGGCCCCAGACATCGGTGGGTGCCAGCTTCATGGCCAGGGCGTCGACGATGAGCATCACGGCCAGGCCGGTGGCAAACCGACGGTCAAATGACCGGGTCAGGTACGACTTCACCGCGAGAAACAACATGCCGATGGCCAAAGCGATAAAGAACGGGCCAAACCAGGCGCCCCAGATCGTATGAGCGTAGAGCTCCCGGAGGCCCGTGATCCGGGTCGTCGCGGCTCCCATGACGCCCAGCGTGGCGAGCAACATCATGGGTCGGTGGACGTCGGGCCGGCGGCGATGCCAGATGCCGAGACCCACAAAAACGCCAAACGTCAGGATGGAAAACATCGGTATGGCCATGAAATGGACCCGATTCAGCCCCCAAACCATGATGTCGGGCTCGAAGCGGGTCGTCTGGATCGGCAACCACAATCCCAGCAAGACCATCACCACTGCCAAACCGGCGGCGAACGGCCCGATGGTCATGTGGAGCCGGCGATTCCCACCGACGATCAAGAGCGTCTGGACCAAGAATGTAACGATCCACAGCGTCATGACCACGCCGTGCGTGATCAACAACGGGCGGACGGGCGGCGCCAGCGGATGGGCCGGATAGGCCCGGCCATGCAGATAGAACTGCTGAAAGCCGAGCAGCATGAGCACGAGCAGCAGCAGGGCGGCGGCGGCGTACAGCAACCGCGTGGGGTCGGAACGCGCGGATGCGGCCGCGCGGTTCCCAGCTGAGGACGCGGTGGAAGCGGTATGCATGGGGTGGCTTCGTCCGTCGCGGGGTGCGGGGTAACGGCGGGCGGGGCTGGGGATAATACCGCGTTCACCCAGCAGTGCAAATGCAGGGGGCCGAATTTGCACCCCTGATCTGCGACGCCGCGGTGGCGGCCCGCCTGACGGAGGATCAGAATCGCGCCTGGTCGACCTCCGCCTTCCGGTCGCCCGCAGCCCTCATGCCAGGAACTTCAGGAACTGCCACACCCAACCGCTGGGCAGCCCGGCCAGCGGAATTCGTCCGAGCCTCAGCGCCCGGGCCAGCCCGGCGGGTCGTTCGGCAAAGCGCCGGGCGTACGCGCGGGCGCTGCGGTGGGTGAAGAAACGCGCAAGCCAGCGCCCCAGCCGGGGCCGGCCAGCCAGTTGCTCGCGAGCGATCCGCAAACGCAACAGATGCATCCGGCGCAACATCACGGGCCATTGCGACTCGGTCCATTGCCCCTCGGCGACCCGATAGAAGGCGCCGACGGTACGCACGACCTCGGCGGTCCCCACGCACGCCAGGCGGTACCAGAAATCGTAATCGGCCAGCGGTCCCCAATGCGGATCGAATCCGCCCAGGTTCAGCCCCAGCTCGCGGGGAAACAAGACGCCCGGAAACGGCGTAAATGCGCTCTTGAGAAAGAATGCCGGCCGGTAGGACCGGACG
>JBJKRD010000110.1:0-13825 GCA_046704925.1 Opitutaceae bacterium
GCGCGAGCCAAAGCATCGACCGTACAGTTTAACGCAGGGCAGGTATTTACGAATCAAATCTTTGGCGGGCGAAGCCCGTCAAAACTTCCTTGCGCATCCCCCGGGGCCCTTGGTTAGCGTCGCGCCATGAGCAACCTGAAGGGCACGCCGCTGCGCGACTTCCACGTCGCCCACGGCGGGCGGATGGTGGAATTCGCCGGCTGGGAAATGCCCGTGCAGTACCGGAGCATCCTGGAGGAGCACAAGGCGGTGCGGCGCACGGCGGGCCTGTTTGACGTCAGCCACATGGGCGAGGCGGAAGTCCGCGGTCCGGCGGCCGGCGCGTTTCTGGACCGGCTGGTGACGAACGACGTCGGGCGCCTGTTTCCCGGGCGCGCATTGTACACGCCGATGTGCCATCCCCACGGGGGCGTGGTCGACGACCTGCTGATCTATATGCGGGCGCCGGGGCACTACCTGCTCTGTCTCAACGCCGGCAACACCGATACGGATCTCGCCTGGATGCGCGGGCAGGCGGCGGGTTTCGAGGTGGAAATCCGGGACCGGTCCCGTGACTACGGCCTGCTGGCCGTGCAGGGGCCGCGGGCGGTGCGGATCGTTCAGACGCTCACCGGGGTCAGTCTGGATGGCATCAAATATTACCACTTTGCGGATGGGGCCGTGGCGGGTGTCTCGTGCCTGATCAGCCGGACCGGGTATACCGGTGAGGACGGCGTCGAGCTCTATCACGCCTGGGGGGACGCCCCCCGACTGGCCGAGGCCCTCCTGACGGCGGGCGCGCCGGAGGGACTCGAGCTCGCCGGTCTCGGAGCCCGCGACAGCCTTCGGCTCGAGGCGGGCTACCCGCTTTATGGGCACGAGATCACCACCGACATTTCCCCCATCGCCGCCGGTCTCGGTTGGACGGTCAAGCTCGACAAAGGTGCGGACTTCGTCGGGCGGACGGCGTTGGCGGCGGAAAAGGCGGCCGGCCCGGCGCGACGGATCGTATTTTTCCGGACTGGCGACCGTCGCATCGTCCGCGCTGCGAGCCCGGTGTTGAACGGTGCGGGGGAGGTCGTCGGCCAGGTGACGTCGGGCACGCTGTCGCCGATCCTGAACGAGGCCATCGGGTCGGCCTTGGTGGCCGCCGGCGCCGCCGCGCAGCCGCTGGCCGTTGAGATTCGCGGTGAACGGGTCGGCTTGCGGCTGGCGAAACCGCCCTTGGTGCCGCTGCCCAAACGTTAGCTGCGAGCTTGCACGCGGCGGGATCATTGATGTTGTCGCCTGCAAGCAGGCTCCCACAACCCTCCCCATGAGCAACCTCCCCCCTGACCGCGAGTACGCGAAGTCGCACGAATGGCTGAAACTGGAAGGCGACGGCACGGCGACCGTAGGCATTTCGGACCACGCCCAGTCGAGCCTCGGCGACATCACTTTCGTGCAATTGCCGAAAGTCGGCGCCGTGTTGCGGGCGGGCGACGTGTTCGGTGTGGTCGAATCGGTGAAGGCCGCGTCGGACCTTTACGCGCCAGTCGCCGGCACGGTGACCGAGGTCAATGTCGCGCTCGAAAATGCGCCGGAGACGGTCAATCGCTCGCCCTACGAGGACGGTTGGATGATCCGGCTGAAACTCGCCGATTCCGTGCCGGCCGGTGCGTTGCTGGCGGCCGCCGATTACGCGAAACAGATCGCCTGATCCCGCCGACACCCCGGGTGGCAAAGCCGGTTGGGTCGACCGCCAAAGCGTGACGCGACGTCGGGCGTCGGCACGTGGCTGGGATGGAGCGGCGGGGATGCGGCGGCCCGGATCTTGAGCGCACCCCGGTGACCTGACGGCAGTCCGCGTCTCGCGCGTGCTTCGAACGTGCATGGCACCAGGAGCGGATCGTTTTCCTGCAAAATGGTGGCGTGTCAACTGTTAGACTTAATGGACCTTTGAGATATGGCATGAAGACCGTTAATAACCGGAATTAGGTTGGTTGTCCGCCTCATTCATCCCCTGTCCGCCAACGCCGCGTTGGCCACAACCAGAAATCCCAAATTAGAAAAGGTCGGTCATGAAACCCTGCAAGGCAGTCCGCTGGTTAGTGTTATCGGTGCTTGTCTCGTTTGCGTCGTCAGGTGCATTCGCGCAAGCGCACAAGTCCACCCACTGGGGCATTCCCCAGGTCTACAACGTTCAGAATACGGGCAAGTGGTTTCCGGCGCCGGTCTTCCCCGATCTTGGTCATCTCCCGATCATCCGGCCATTGCCCGACCCGTTTCGTTTCGTCTACGGCAACCGCGACACCTCGTTCTGGAGTTGGGAGCACCGGCGCAACGAGATCATGGCGGCGATTGAGAAATACGAAATCGGCCCGGTCCCTGATGGTTCGGACTGCACGATCACGGCCCATTATACGCCGCCGGCGTCCGGATCGGACGTGGGCACCTTGACCGTGCAGGTCACCCGGAATTCAAATGGCAAGTCGCTGACGTTGACATCGGGCGTCTACATTCCCCAAGGGATGGGCCCCGGCCCGTTTCCGGCCTTGATCCCCATGGAGATCGATTCCTTCAGTTTCGGCAGTTCGACTTTCCATTTTCCTCCGCCAACCCCTCCCGACTACGGCAGCCTTCCCCCCAGCGTTTTTCAAGGGCTTCCGATTGCGACGGTCGGCTTTGTCAGCACGCAACTGGCCGGATTGACGTTCGGACAGATGGACCACTCCGCGGATCCGTTTTACCAGCTGTACCCTGAACTCAAGGCGGGGATCGTGGCCTCCGGCACCAGCAATTCCGGAACCTATGCCGCGTGGACCTGGGGAGTGAACCGCCTCCTCGACGGCATGGAGATCGCCACTCATCAGTCCGTGGACCCGCTGCCCATCGACATGAAGCACCTGGCGGTGACCGGATGCTCCTTTGCGGGGAAGATGGCACTGTTTGCCGGGGCCTTCGACGAGCGGATTGCCCTGACGATCGCCCAGGAGAGCGGCGGGGGCGGCGCACCGTCGTGGCGGGTCTCGCACGAGATCGAGCCCGATGGATCGGTGGAAGACATTCACGACACCAGCTATGACTGGTTCGGCCGCCAGATGTACGATTTCGCCGAAAACAACTCCTACAAGATCCCCGAGGATCACGATGAATTGATGGCCATGGTCGCGCCCCGGGCGCTGCTGGAGACCGGCAACACCGATTTCTACTGGCTGTCCAATCGATCCAACTACGTCTCGGCTCGCGCCACGCAACGGATCTACAACACCTTGGGGATCGGCGACCGTTTTGGCTTCTACATCGACGGGGGACACGCCCACTGCGGAACCCTGCCGGCCGAGGCGCCGGCCATCGCGGCCTATGTCGACAAGTTTCTGCTGGGCGACGGGTCCGCCAATACGGATGTGGAAGTCAACCCCTATCCGAAACTCGATTATCAGCGCTGGACCTGGTGGTGGGGGAAGGAGCATCCGAGATTCCCGGACAATTGGAACCCCGGAGACAGCACGATGGTAATGTCACTGGATAATCCTCATTCCGACGGCCATGGCGTTGGCTTGATTCACGCTGGAGACCACGGCATTGGCCGTCCGCTGTTCGTCAAGGCGGGGGAAACCGTGCTGGGCGGCTATGATCTGTCACTTGCCGACGGCCACGCGGCGGCGAACGCCATGCTGGCCGGCGCGACCGTGCAGATGGATATTTCGAGTCGGGATGGCACGTCCTATACCGTCAGCGTCCCGCTCCCGGACCAGGGCTATTCGATCGCAGCCAACGACGATTCCTGGTTGCCGTCGGCAGACCAGAAGAGCCCGTTGGTTTATCAGGGCTCGGCGACGGCCGGTGCGGCGGGGGTGGTGACGGATGCCTACCTGAGTGTGTTGGGCGAGGTGCCGGCGGGATCCGGCGCCGGCACACCCGGAGGGCCCGGCCTGGCCACCGACACCGGAGATCCGGTCAACGTGAGATTCCACATCAACGACAGCGATCACGACGGCACCGGAAAGTGGAGCCCGACGGAAACGGTCCACGACAGTACGCCGTAGCGGGTCGCGAAGGTCGCGTGGGCGGGGATCCCGAGCCCCGCCCACGATCTCCGCTGGTGGACGTGGCTCTGCCGTTCCCGGACCGAAGCTTCCTGCACGATGATCAGCACGACGGGCGCCAGCCCGGCGAATCTGTCGGTTGTCGCCCTTGCGGGAGCGTGGTCTGGCGTCCGCGACCGAAGCCCCGGAGGGATCCGGGGTTTCGTTTGTCGACGGCGGCATGGGCGGCTTGAAACCGCGGACCTTTGCAGCGAACTTCCGTCAACCACCACCTAACGGACTTGATCGTGACCCATCGGCATTTGGCATGTGTCATCGCAGCTTTCGCGTCGGCCGTCGCGATTGCCGGTCTCACGCCCACGGCGAATTTGATGGCTTCTGGGGCGGCAACCGCTGCGCCGCCGATGTCTGCCCCGAAGATCCAATTTGCGGCGCCGGTGTTCGACTTCGGGACGGTCGGAGCCGGCACCGTGGTGAGGCACAATTATTTCTTCACCAACAAGGGCGCGGCCCCGCTGGTCGTCACGGAGGTGCATCCGACCTGCGATTGCACCACGGTCGGAGAGTGGTCGGCCAGTCTGCAACCGGGACAGACCGGCCTGATCCCGATTCAATTCGACAGCACCGGCTATGTCGGCGCCGTCAGCAAGCAGATCATGGTTGCCTGCAACGATCCCGCGACACCTGAGGTGATCCTGACCCTCAAGGGCATGGTTTCGAACCCGATCGAGGTCTCGCCACCCAATGCGGTCTTTACGCCGGTCGCGGGTACGACCACGAGCGAAACCAAGGTCATCCGGATCACAAACCATGCCAAGGAGCCTTTGCATCTCTCGCCACCGGAATGCACCAACAAGGCGTTTGCCGTGGCTCTGCAGTCGGTCCGCCCGGAGCAGGAATTCGAACTGCACGTCACCACGGTTCCGCCGTTCGACCCGGGAACGGTAGTGGGTTTGGTCACGATCAAGACGAACTCGCCGCAGGTGCCCCTCCTGGCGGTCACGGCGCTGGCAGTGGTCCAAAAGGAGGTCGCCGTACGGCCGACGGAGATCTGGCTGCGCGGCGGTCCGTTGCCCTCCAGCTTCCAGGCGCGGGTGACAATTCGAAACAACGTGGGAATCGCCGGCTTTGCGGTGTCGGACCCGATCGTAAATCTTCCCGGCGTCACGGCGGTCGTGAAGGAAGTCCAGCCTGGGCGCGTCTTCGACATCCTGTTGACGTTCCCGGCCGGCTTGGAGCTGCCACCGGGCTCCCGCGCGGAATTGACGGTCAGGACGACGCACCCGCACTTTCCGGTGATCACGGTGCCGATTCGTCAAAACCCACCGGCGGTCGGGGCTCGGGCGAATGGGTCGGCGGCGAGTGGCCCACCAGGGCCTCCCGCCGAGGCAGGAGCGGCGCCGGAGCTGAAGAAACCGTCTCCGAGTGCCAAGCCGGCATCCGCCGGGGCGACGAAATGATGCAATCCGGAAACCTCCGTCCCGCTCCGGCCGATGAGAGATCGTGCGCGAGGCGGCTCCTCCGGCGGGAGAACACCCGGAGCCGATCCGCCTCTCTCGCACAAAGCGGACCATAGGAAAAAAACCGGGGAAAAAGCGTGCCGGGCGCACTGGCGTCGTTACGCTCCGGGCATGCGATTTCCAGCTCGCGTGACGGCGGCCGCCTGGGCGTGCGGCGCACTTCTGCTCGGCTTGACGGCCTGCGGAAAGAGGGAGCGAACGGCGGCTCGGGGCGGCGGGGAACGGGAACGGCAGGCCGTGGAGGTGATGCCGGTGACCCGGCACGACTTGGTTGAGTCGGTCAATCTGGTCGGTTCCCTGGCCCCCAACGAGTCGACGCAGATCCGGTCGGAGATCGCCGGCAAGGTGCAGGCGATCTTCTTCAACGAAGGCGAGGCGGTGACGAAGGGGCAGGTGCTGCTCAAGATCGACGACGCGGAACTGCAGGCGCAGCTCGCGCAGGCCGAGGCGCGGTTCCGCCTGGCGGAATTGAACCGGCAGCGGGCGGAGAACCTCCGGCAGAGCCAGACCAACACCCAGGCCGATAAAGATCGCCCCAAATCCGAGTACGCGACGGGCAAGGCCGAACTCGCGTTTTTGCGGCTGCGGATCGCGAAGACCGCGGTCACGGCGCCGTTTGCGGGCGTCGCCGGCGCGCGGTCGATCTCGCCGGGGGATTACGTCGATTCCACCACCGTCATCACCACGATCAACGATCTCAGCCGACTGAAGATCGAATTCCAGGTGCCCGAGCGCTTCCTGGGCGGCTTGCGCCCGGGCACGACCTTTACCGTGCGTTCCAAGGTCCTCGACCTGGCCGCACCCGTGCAGGGGACGGTGTACTTCGTGAACTCGGTCATCGATCGCGACACCCGTTCGAGCGAAGTCAAGGGTTACCTGGAACAGCCGCCGCCGGCGCTGCGGGCCGGCATGTTCGCGAACATTGAGCTGGTGCTGGACGTGCGGCGCGGGGCCCTCGCTGTGCCCGAGGGCGGGAATCTCGTCACCGAGGAGGGGCCGCAGGTGATCGCGGTGCGGGAGAAAAACGGAGTGCAGGTGGCGGAATACGTCCCGGTCCGGATCGGCCTGCGCACCCCTGGCTTGGTCGAGGTGACCGCCCTGCGGGGCGGTCTCGCGGAGGGTCAGATCGTCGTGGCCTCGGGGGTGGGGGGATTGGTGATTTACCCCGGCATGCCGCTGGAACCGCGGCCGCTGCGGTCGGAATTCAAGACGGGTGAATAACCGATGATCCTGTCCGACCTCTCCATCCGGCGTCCGGTCATCTGCCTGGTGGCCTCGATCATCGTCGTGCTGGTCGGGACGCTGTTCTTCCGGCGCCTGCCCGTGCGCGAGTATCCCGACATCGACGCGCCGGTCATTTCAATCGACGCCTCGTATCCGGGGGCTTCGGCCGAGGTGGTGGAGTCGAAGGTCACGGAGGTGATTGAGAAGGAGGTCGCGGCGATCGACGGTATCCGGGTAATCCGCTCCAGTTCGGACGAGCAGCGCTCGCGGATTTCCATCGAGTTCAACGTCGACCGGAACATGGACGAGGCGGCCAATGACGTGCGCGACAAGGTCGCGCGGGTGCGCCGGGAATTGCCGGCGGAGGTCGACGATCCCCGGATCTCCAAGGCGGACGCCGATGCCCAGCCGGTGATCAGCCTGTCGGTCAACTCCGACCGGCACACGCGGGTGGAACTCGTCGAGATCGTGGAGCGGGTGATGGTGCAGCGACTGCAGACCATCTCCGGCGTGGCCTCGGTGCAGATTCGCGGCCCCCGCTACGCCATGCGTCTGTGGGTGGATCCCGACCGGCTCGCCGCCTACAATCTGACGGTGGCGGATGTGGAACGCGCGCTGCGGCAGCAGAACATCGACGTGCCCGGCGGCCGCATCGAGTCCGTGGCGGTGGAGTTTCCCGTGCGGCTCCGGGGCCGCATGGACAACGCGCCCGAGTTCGAGAACCTCGTGCTCGCGACGCGGGGCAACTACCAGGTGAAGTTCGCGGATGTCGGCCGGGTCGAACTCGGATCCGACGACTACCGCAACCAGACCTATTTCAAGGGCCGGTCGACCGTGGGGGTGTCGGTGGTGCGGCAGTCGCGCTCCAACCTGCTGGAGGTGACCAATGCGGTGAAGGCGATGATTCCGGTGATCCAGGCGGACGTGCCGGAGGGCGTGCGCGTCGAGGTCGCATTCGACAGCAGCGTCTTCGTGGAGCGCTCGGTGCACGAGGTCTACAAGACGCTCTGGGAGGCGGCCTGCCTCGTCATCCTGATGATTTTTCTCTTCCTGCGCGATTGGCGGGCGACGCTGATCCCGCTGCTGGCCATCCCGGTCTCGATCATCGGCACCTTCGCGGTGATGAGCTGGCTCGGCTTCTCCATCAATGTGCTCACCCTGCTGGCGCTGGTGCTGGCGGTCGGCTTGGTGGTGGACGACGCCATCGTGATGCTGGAAAACATCTACCGCCGGATCGAGGCGGGCGAGGGGCCGATTCATGCCGCGCTGTTCGGTGCGCGCCAGGTGGCCTTCGCCATCATTGCGACCACGCTGACCCTCGCGGCGGTCTTCCTGCCCGTTGCCTTCCAGTCGGGCCAGACCGGACGGCTGTTCTACGAGTTCGGCCTCACCCTGGCCATCTCGGTGATCGTGTCATCGTTTGTCGCCCTGACGCTCACGCCGATGCTCTGTTCGCGGATCCTGCGGCCGAAGTTTGTCGACGGCCTGGCGCGGCACGGGTGGTTCTACGAGAAGACGGAACCCTTTTTCCGATGGCTGAACGGCGGCTTTGCGCGTTGGTTGCGCGCAGCGCTGCGGCACCGGAGGCTCGTCCTGGGAGGCGCGCTGCTTTTTGCCCTGACCGGACCCTTCCTGTACACGCGGCTGCAACGGGAGCTGACGCCGCTGGAGGACCGCGGCGTGTTCTTCTCCTCGTTCGCGGGGCCGGTGGGGGCGACCCCCGAGTACTACGGCGTCTATAGCCGGCAGATGGAACAGATGATCCTGGCCGTGCCCGAGGTGGACCGCACCTTCAACCACATCGGCGAGGGGCACGTCTTCATCTACACCACCCTCAAACCCTGGGAGGAGCGGACGCGGACGACCCAGGTCATCATCGACGAGATGCGGCGCGCGTTCCGCCGGACCATCACCGGCGGGCAGGCGATCGCTTCCCCGGTCCGGCCCTTTGGGCAGCGGGGCGGTTCCGGCGTGCGCCTGGTGCTGGAGGGCAGCGATTTTGGGCGCCTGCAGAAGCTGGGCGAACAGATGATGGAGATCATGCGCGGGAGCGACATGTTCTTCCAGCCGCGGATCGATCCGTCGCCGACCAAGCCGCAGCTCGACGTGCACCTGGACCGGGCCAGGGCGGCCGACCTGCGCGTCCCGGTGTCCGACGTGGCCACCACGCTGGAGACCCTGCTGGGCAGCCGGCGGGTGACCCAATTCCAGCGCGGAAACCAGCAATACTACGTCTACGTGCAGGTCGAGGACGCCGACCGGACCACGCCGTCCGACCTGGCCCGGCTGTATGTGAAATCGACGGACGGCGGCCTGGTGCAATTGAGCAATCTCGTGACCTACGACGAGTCGGTGGTGCCGGAGAGCTACCCGCACTTCGACCGCCTGCGGTCGGTGACCGTGTCGGCCCAGATCGGGGCGGGATACACGATCGGCGACGCGGTAGCCTTCCTCACCCGCGAATGCCGGCGGATGCTGCCGCCGGCCTACACCTTCGCCTGGGATGGGGAGAGCCGCGAATTCGTGGAGAGCGCGGGGGACACCTACATGCTCTTCGGCCTGGCGCTGCTTTTCACCTTCCTGGTGCTGGCAGCGCAGTTCGAATCGTGGATCCACCCGGTGACGATTTTCACCGGCGTGGCGCTGGCGGTGTCGGGCGGCCTGATCGTGCTGTACACGACGCGCTTCTGGGGCGCACCGATGACCGACAATCTGTTTGCCCGCTTCGGGCTCATCATGCTCATCGGCATGGTGGCGAAAAACGGCATCCTGGTGGTGGAGTTCGCCAACCAGCTTCAAATCCAGGGACGCAACGCGATGGAGGCGGCCTACGAGGCGGCCACGCTGCGCTTCCGGCCGATCCTCATGACCTCGATTTCCACCGTGCTCGGGGCGTGTCCGGTGGCGTTTGCGCAGGGAGCCGGGGCCGAGACCCGCAATCCAATGGGGATCGTGGTCGTGGGCGGCCTGACCATCGCCACGGTGCTCACGCTCTTCGTGGTGCCGATCGTGTACATCCTCATGGACCGGCTGAGCGTGAAGCTCACGGGCCATTCCAGCGCCTACGGATTGATCCGGGCGGCGCAAATCGAGCGCGAAGCGCGGGCGGCGGCGGTCGGCGGGTCGTAGTCGCACGATCGTTGCTTTGGCCTGATCACCGAGGGCTCCGGGATATGAACGAGCGCACAGAGTGGTTCGAGACCTTCGGCGGCGGCGCTCGCGATTGGGGCCCGGAGATGGCCGGACCTGTCATCGCCAGGCCGGGTCGGCGACCGCTGGGTTCCCAGCCACGGTCTCGCTGCCCTCCGTGACGAAGTGAGCCCTTTCAATTCCGGATTCCCGTTATGAAGATCCTGGCCCTGGAAAAGGAGATCAACGATGTCCCCGCGGCGGCATTCACCCCGGCGCTGCTGCAAAAGGAGGCGGTCCGGGTTTGGGAGTTGCAGCAGGCCGGGACGCTGCGGGAAATCTGGTTCCGGCAGGACCGACGTGAGGCGGTCCTCGTGCTTGAATGCGACGACCCCGACGAAGCGCGCCGCACGCTCGATACGCTGCCGTTGGTGCGGGCCGGGCTGATTGCCTTTGAGGTGATTCCCCTGGTGCCTTATCCCGGCCTGGCCCGGCTGTTCCACCGGGAGCCATCCGCCTAGAGGCGCACGATTTGCGGCGCGAACCGATGTAAGAAAATCCCCGGAAGAATCGGTTTTTTCCAATCGCGGCTTGACGGTAAATCCGTCATACTCGGCGCTGTGAAGACGCATTTGCTCCGCCTGCTGGCCGTCATGGTGCTGGCCGGCTGGCTGCCGCTGGCCGGCGCCGAATCGGAGGCAGCCACCCGGGCCGGGTTTCGCGGCGAGGTTGAGAAGGTGGGACTCCTGAGCGCCTATCGCGGCAGCTATGTCTTGGTCGATCCGGGCCCGCGTTTCTTCCTGAAGGTCCGGATAGCAGGCGAACCGGCAGCGCCGCTGGATTGGAAGGCGGGCGAAACGGTGGTGTTTGCCCTTCGCAGCGTGATCGCGATCTTCGGGAAGGAGCCCGGCACGGGCTCCGCCTACGCGTTCGCGATCTCGGTCACCCGGCGGGATGGCCGGCTGCGATATGCGGATCTGACGGTCGAATCGCCGCCGGCGAATTGATTCGGGGGATCGGCCGGCTTGGGGGCGCCGACGCATCGGCGACGACCGGCCGCGAAGTGGACCGTGGGGCCCACTGGTTCCGGGTTGCCCGCCGGATGCATGCGTCGGATGGCGGGGTGAAAGCGCGGCGGACTCAGTCGACGGGGGCGGGATTGAGCAGGGCCCGCACCGCGGCAAAACCGGAGGGCATCGAACCCGGACGCGCAAACCGCAGCCAGAACGTGATCGGGGTCGGTATCGCGTCCTTGAAGGAGAACCAAATGATGTATTCCCGGCCCGCCTCAAGGGCGGAGGCCGGCAGGGTCTGCACGATCATGGTGCGGTTTTGCGCATCGGGATGATGAAAGAAGCGGGTGAATCCATGCATGGTCCCGGTCGCCGGAACGATGTACCATCCCGCAAGATTGGCTTGCTTGAGAAATCCCCACACCAGTGCTCCCGGTCCATCCGCCGGGGCCGTGAACCGAAAGCCGTCGTATCTGACGCCGTCAAGGGAGACCGGGTTCTTGTTCATTATCAGAACCACCGGCAGGGCCCGGTCGTCGCGGTCGAACCGGGCCGCCGCGGCCGGGAATCGGTCCCGGGCCGCCTGCAGCGCTTGATCGCGGGCCGCCGCATCGGCGGCCATCCCGGCGCGGGGGGCGAAGAGAAGCACGTTGAGGACCGAGCCCAGAAGGAGAAGCCGGCGGCGCATCGTCAATCGGAATGGGCGGAACACGAGTTTAAGACGCAGCGTCCGCGCCTCAAGCGGGATTCGTTGGCGACCGGCGGGCCCGGGCGGGGAGGCGGTCGGAGCGCCAAATGCCGCGGGACCGGTGGCCCGGGCGCCGTGGTCAGGCTTCCGGAGGAGTGTCCTCGCTCCGCCGCCCGGCGCGGGCGGCCTTGCGGCGGTCCGTCTGGCTGAGGATGCGCTTGCGCAACCGCAGCGCTTTGGGCGTCGCTTCCACGAACTCGTCGGCGGCGATGTACTCGATGGCCTTTTCGATCGAGAGGCGCACCGGCGGAGTGAGCTGGATGCCCTTGCCCTCGCCCTGGGAACGGAAATTGGTGAGGCGTTTCTCCCGGACCGAGTTGACCGCGATATCCTCCATGCGCGGGCACTCGCCCACGATCATCCCCTCGTAGATGTCGTCCCCCGGACCCACGAACAGCTTGCCGCGCTCTTGCACGGCATCGAGGGCGTAGGCGGTGGCTTTCCCGGCCTCGGTGGCCACCAGCGTGCCGGTCAGGCGGGTGAGCACGTCGCCCGCCCATGGTCCGTATTCCTTGAACAGGTGCGACATCACGCCGCGGCCGCTCGTGGTGTTGACCAGGTCCGTCTCCAGCCCGATGAGACCGCGGGTCGGCGCCACCGCCTCGATGGTGGTCCCCAGCGGGTGCTGGTGCATCCCGGTGATCTGCGCCTTGCGATTCGCGAGCAGCTGCATGACCGAGCCCAGGCAGTCCTCGGGAATCTCGACCCACAGCGTTTCGTACGGTTCGAGCACCCGGCCGCCGTCGTTCTTCGTGATGACGGTCGGCCGCGAAACCAGCATCTCGTACCCCTCGCGCCGCATCTGTTCGACCAGGATGGCGATCTGCATGGAACCGCGCGCCTTCAGGTCGAAGACCCCGGCGGTGTCCGTATCGGTGACCTGGATGGAGATGTTGGATTTCATCTCCCGCAGAAGGCGCTCGCGGAGCTGGCGCGAGGTGACGTATTTGCCGTCGCGGCCGGCGAGGGGGCCATCGTTGATGCAGAACTGCATCTCGATGGTGGGCGGGTCGATTTCCGTGAAGGGCAGGGGATGGGCATTCTCGTCGGCGGCAATGGTGTCGCCGATGTCAATGTCCTCGAAGCCGGAAAGGCCGACGATGTTGCCGGCGACGCCGACGGCCGATTCGCTCGTGGAGATGCCGGAAAACTCGACGACCTTGGTGATCTTGCAGCGCGCCCGCTCGCGGGTCCGGCTGCGGATCACGTGAACCGTGTCGCCGGTGACGACCTGGCCGGACAGCACTTTGCCGATGGCGATCCGGCCGACATAGTCGCTCCAGTCGATGTTGGACACCAGCATGCGAAACGGATCGTCGGGTTTGGCGAATGGCGGCGGGATGTGTTCGAGGATGGTTTCGAAGAGCGGGGTCATGTCCTCGCTCTTCTCCCCGAGCTTCCGCACCATGTAGCCGTCGCGGCCGCTCCCGTAGACGACGGGGGCATTGAACTGCTCCTCGTTCGCGTTGAGCTCAAGGAGGAGTTCCAAGACCTGCTCGTAGGTTCCGGCGGGGTCGGAGTTCTCCCGGTCGATCTTGTTGACGACGATGATGACCTTGAGGCCGTGTTGGAGGGCCTTGCGCAGCACAAAACGGGTCTGGGCCTGCGGACCGTCGTAGGCGTCGACCAGCAGCAGGACGCCGTCGACCATCTTGAGGGAGCGGTCGACCTCGCCGCCGAAATCGGCATGGCCGGGCGTGTCGACGATGTTGATGGTCTTGCCGCGCCAGTGGATCGAGGCGTTCTTGGCCTTGATGGTGATGCCCTTCTCCCGCTCCAAGTCCATGGTGTCCATCGCGCGCTCCTCGACCGCCTGGTTGGCGCGGAAGGCGCCCCCCTCCTTGAGCAGCTCGTCGACGAGCGTGGTCTTGCCGTGGTCGACGTGGGCGATGATGGCGATGTTGCGGATGTTGTGGTTCATGCCGGGCGGCGGCGAAAAGGGCCCACCGTGCGGCCCGCGACCGCCAAATGCAAGGCCGAAGGCGCCGGCAGGAGCCGGGCGCTCCCTCCCATACGTCCCGTTCGGTCCCTGAAAAACAAGAGGCCCCGGAACCTTGCGGTTCCGGGGCCAAACTTGGGGGTGGGAGCTCGCCACGCTCTCTTCCCAGTCGCACACATTGGGCGCACTCGCTTTCGCGGGCCGTGTGCTCCCCGACGCCACTCTTCGCGGCATGCGAAGGTCTC
>JBJKRD010000111.1:0-21367 GCA_046704925.1 Opitutaceae bacterium
AATACCACCCGCGTCCCCCGGGCGGCCGCCGGCACACGGTCGGGGCGGCCGCGCCCCCCCGACCCTCAGATGTCGATCACGTCGTCGGATTTCGACGGCGGAGGGCGCCGCCCCGGCCGCGTTCCCAGAAGCCCGCTGACGACGACATTGGTGATGCTGACGATCAGCGCGCCCCAAAGCGCCGACCAGAAGTCGCGCACGTAAAATCCCTTGACCAACTCCCCCACGGCGAGGAACAGCAGGGCGTTGATCAGCCAGACGCCCAGGCCGAGCGTCAGCATGACAAACGGCAGCGCGAAGAACACCAGGAGGGGCTTGAGAATCGCGTTGAAGACGCTGAGCAAAACCACGACAACCAGCAGCGTTGCCCCGCTGTCGTAAGTGATGCCGGGCACCAGCCGCGCACTCAGGGCCACCCCCAACGCGAGCACGATCCACCGCATCAAAAGTCTCACCCACGGATGATTCATTCGCGTCCAACAGCACTGTCTCCGGGGTGCCCGGCGGAGCAATGAAAATCCTTGTCGTTCAAGACCACCTGCGCAGCGGCGGCACCGAGCGGCAGTCGATCCTGCTGACCCGGGCATGGGCCGCGGCTGGCCATGAGACCACCCTGCTCACCTTCCGTCCCGGCGGTGCGCTGGCCGGCGAGTTGGCCGGCCTCCGCCACCGCTCCCTCACGCCGTTCGACTGGCACCTCGACTGGTTCGCGCCCGGACTGCTGCGCACCGTGGCCGCCCTGGCCCCGGACGTTGTCCTCTGCATGGGTCGCATGGCCAATTGTCACGCCGGGTTCATCCAGCGCCGATTTCCCCGGCTCGCCGTGATCGGCACGATGCGCACGGGCAAATCGCTGCCGCTGCTGTTCCGGCGGTCCCTGCGGTTGGTGCGCCACGTGGTCGCCAACAGCCATGCCGCCCGGCGTAACCTGATCGCCGGAGACCTGATCTCGGCGGACCATATCACGGTCATCCATAATTCGCTCGTGTTTGCGGCCGAGAGCGCGCCCGATCGCGATGCCGCGGCGCGCACCCGGCAGGGCGCCGGCCCCGCCACCGCGGTGCTCCTCTGCGTAGCCATGTTTCGGGCGACCAAGAATCAGAACGAGTTGATCGAGATCGCGGCCGGCCTGTCGACCGATCTTGACTGGCAACTCTGGCTGGCCGGCGACGGCCCGCGGCGCCCGGCCTGCGAGCGTCTGGCCAAAACCCGCGGGGTGGCGGCGCGTGTCCGGTTTGTCGGCTGGCAGCGCGATCCCCGTGCGTTGTATGCCGCGGCCGATCTGGCGGTGCACGCGTCGCGCAGTGAATCCCTGTCCAATTTCGTGATCGAGGCCCAGGCTCATGGACTGCCCGCGGTGGTTTATGCGGCCCAGGGCCTGGACGAGTGCTTCCTGCCGGGCGACACCGGCCGGATCATCCCGCGGGGCGACCGCGCGGCGTTTCGCACGGCGATCGAACAGATGGTGCGCGTCTCCGCGGCCGAGCGCCGGGCGCGTTCGGCCCGCGCCCGCACCTACGCCGCGACCACCTTTGATGCGGAGCGTCATGTGCGCGAGTACCTCGCTCTCTTCACCCGGCTGTCCGCGGGCCGCTGAGCGCGGCCCCCGGACTCTCGCCCGTTTCCGGGTCCACCCGGGAGTTGCCTTTCCTCCGTCCGTGCTCATCGGTTGCGTCTGTGCTTCACGACACTTCCAGCGGCTGCATCCGCCTTCAAGGTGTGCGCCAGAACAACCTCAAAGGCTTCGACCTCGACATTCCCCTGGGCCGTTATGTCGTCGTCACCGGCTTGAGCGGCGCGGGCAAGTCGTCGCTGGTCTTTGACACCCTGCACGCCGAGGGACAACGACGCTACGTCGAGACGTTCAGCGCCTACACCCGCCAGTTTCTGGAACTTCTCGACAAGCCCCGGGTGGATGCCATCGCCAACATCCGCCCGTCGATTGCCATCAACCAGACGAACACCGTCAAGACCTCCCGATCGACGGTGGGGACCATGACGGAGCTCACCGATTTCTGCAAAGTCTGGTTCAGCCATGTCGCGGAGTGTTTTGATCCGGAGACCGGCGAGAAGGTCGAGGATGACAGCCCCGCCACGATCTGGGAGAAGGCGCGGGCGGCGGGGTCGGCGGTCCCCGTGGTCGTCGCCTTTCGGGTGAGCCGCCCCCGCAACCTGACGTGGCCGGAAATTCTGCGCAACCTGCGCGCCCAGTCCTATGTTCGCGTGCTGGTCCCGTCCGCCGCCGGCCGGCGCCCCGGGTCCGACGGAGAAGGCGACTTCGCCGTCTGCCGCGTGGATGACCTTTTGGCACATCCCGGACCGCTCGCCCACGCGGACCATCTCTTCGTCGCCCAGGACCGGGTGCGCCTTGACGCCGACGGCAGGGTGCGCTTCCTCGAAGCCGCCGAGACCGCTCTCCATTTCGGGCACGGCGAGGTCCACCTCCTGCGCGAGACCGCTCACGACCGGTTCGTGGAGACCGGACACTTTTCGCGCGGGCTGCATTCGCCGAAGACGGGCCGCACATTTCGGGCCGCCACGCCCGCGCTCTTTTCCTTCAATTCGCCGGTGGGCGCCTGCCCCAAATGCCGCGGCTTCGGCCGCGTCATCGACATCGACTACCGCCTCGCCATCCCCGACCAGTCCCTCTCGCTGGACGACGGGGCGATCAAGCCGTGGGAGGGCGAGATTTACGGCGAGTCGAAGCGCGATCTCTACGTTTATGCGAAAAAGCTCGGCATCCCCACCAACGTCCCGTTCGCCAAGCTCGCGCCGGATCAGCAGCGTTTCATCATCGACGGCGATCCCGAGTACGGCCGGCCCGGCAAGCGCTGGCCGAAAGCCTGGTACGGCCTCAAGGGATTCTTCCGCTACTTCGAGACCAAGACCTACAAGATGCACGTGCGGGTGTTTCTGTCGCGCTACCGCGCCTACAACACCTGTCCCGCGTGCGGCGGCGCCCGCCTGCAGCCGGAGGCGCTCTGCTGGCGGTGGCGGGGGCACACCCTGCCCCAGCTTTATCAGCTGCCCGTCACCGATCTCCTGGCCTTGCTCGAGGAAGGGTGGCCGCCCGGTCGCGGGCCCGCCCCCGAGGCCCATTCCGCCGACCTGGCCTACGATTCGATCGTCACCCGGCTGCGGTACCTGCGGCAGGTCGGCCTCGACTATCTGACGCTGGATCGGCCCTCCCGGACGTTGAGCGGCGGCGAAGTCGAGCGCGTCAATCTCACTTCCTGCCTGGGCACCTCGCTGGTCGACACGCTCTTCGTGCTCGATGAACCGAGCGTCGGCCTGCACCCGCGCGACATCGACCGCCTGATCGGCATCATCCGCTCGCTCACCGGAGCCGGCAACACCGTGATCGTCGTCGAGCACGATGAGGCCATGATCCGCGCCGCCGACCACGTGATTGAAGTCGGGCCCGAGCCCGGCCATCGCGGCGGACGGATTGTGTTCCAGGGGTCCGTGGCCGCGATGCTGCGCGCCCCGGAGAGTCTGACCGGCGCCTACCTTTCCGGGGCCCGGAGCATCGCCGCACCGCGACGGCGGCGGCCCGTGGCCGGCGGGACGGCCGCGGATCCCGCCGCGGTTCGCTGGCTCGAATTCACCGGCGCGACGAAACACAATGTGCACGCACTGGATTTTCGCGTCCCGCTCCACCGCCTGGTCTGCCTTTCCGGCGTCTCCGGATCCGGCAAATCCACCCTACTCGACAATGTCATTTATCAGGGCCTCCTCGCCAAGCGCGGCCAGGTCACCGAAGACGCCGCCACCATCGGCGGGATCGGCGGCGACGCCGCGCTGGGCGAAATCGTGCTGGTGGATCAATCGCCGGTCAGCCGCACGCCCCGATCCAACCCCGCGCTTTACACCGAGGCGTGGGAGCTCATCCGCGAGCTGTATGCCTCCACCCCGGCGGCTCAGGCCGCCGGGTTCAGCGCCGCCAGCTTCTCGTTCAACAGCGGAGATGGACGCTGCGATCACTGCCAGGGTCTCGGCTATGAGCGGATCGAGATGCAGTTCCTTTCCGACGTCTTTGTGCCCTGCGCGATTTGCGAGGGCCGGCGTTTCAAGCCCGAGGTCCTGGCGATCCGGTGGCAGGAACGTTCCATCTCCGACCTGCTCAACACCACGGTCGACGAGGCGGCGCGGTTCCTGGCCGGGGAACCCGCCATCCGGCGGCGGCTGGCCTCGCTCATCGAGGTCGGCCTCGGCTATCTCACGCTGGGCCAGCCGCTCAATACGCTGAGCGGCGGCGAGGCCCAGCGGCTGAAACTCGTGCGCTACCTGGGTGGATTAGCCGGGTCGGGCGACGAGTCCGGCCCACCGGACGGCGGGGTTAACCCTGATGGACGGGTCGCGGCGCCCTTGCCGGGAGCCCTGCTACTGCTCGACGAACCCACCACGGGCATGCACAAGCACGATGTCGGCCGGCTCCTGCAGGTGCTGCACCGGCTGGTCGATCGTGGGCACAGCGTCATCGTGATCGAGCACAACCTCGACGTACTCGGCGCCGCGGATTGGATCCTGGAAATCGGTCCCGGGGCCGGCGCCCAGGGGGGACGCGTCGTCGTCGCCGGACCGCCCGAGGCGGTCGCCCGGTCAGCGGCCGCCACCGCGCCGTTCCTCCGCGAGGCGCTCGCGGGCCTCGACCCCGGCGAACGATCCGACGCGCCCCGAACCCTGCTGGCCGCCGAAGCTCCGGCGCCCTATCGGACCCGGCCGGGCGGCGGGCCGACGGAACTCACCGTAGTCGGGGCGCGGGAGAACAACCTGAAAGACCTGTCGGTGGCCATCCCTCATCACCAATTGTCGGTCGTCACTGGTGTCTCGGGCTCCGGCAAGTCCACCCTGGCGTTCGATATTGTCTTTGCCGAGGGCCAACGCCGCTTCATGGAGTCCATGTCGCCCTATGCGCGCCAGTTCGTCGAGCAACTGCCGCGCCCGGCGATTGACCGGTTGACCGGTATTCCCCCGGCGGTGGCGATCGAGCAGCGGGTCACCCGCGGATCACGCAAATCGACCGTGGCCACGATCACCGAGGTGGCCCAGTACCTCCGGCTTCTCTATGCGCGCCTCGGCGTGCAGCATCATCCGGAGACGGACCGTCCGGTGACCCCCCTGTCATCCGCGCAGCTCCGGCTGCTGCTCGACCGGGTGCTGGCAAGCGCGGCGGCCCGCCGCGCCCGGCACCTTTATCTTTGCGCGCCGGTCATCCGCGGGCGCAAGGGTCATCATCAGCCGATCGCTGCGTGGATCGCGCGCCAGGGGTACTCGCTCATGCGGGTGGACGGCCGGCTCGTGTTCGTCGACCGGTTCGCGAAGCTGGATCGCTACAAGGAGCACGACGTCGAGGTGGTCGTGGCTGACCTGAAGAAGCTTACAGCCAAAAGTCCAAAGCCTGAGGCGGCCGAAGCGCTCCACGAGGCGCTTCGGCTCGGCAAGGGCACCTGCTTCCTGCTCGCGGCCGACGGCCGGATCCTTTCCTGGTTCTCCACCACCCGAACCGACGCGATCACCGGGGAATCGTTTCCCGAACTCGATCCCAAGCATTTCTCCTTCAATTCGCCCAAGGGATGGTGCCCCACCTGCCGCGGCCATGGACGCCTGTACGACTGGATGCTGAAGCCGGACGAGGATGCCGAACTGCCGCCCGAAATCGCCGATCTCACGCGGCGCCTCGAAACGGACGGGAACGGTGTCGCCGGCCGCCCGTGCCCCACCTGCCACGGAGAGCGTCTCAACCGTGTGGCCCGGGCGGTGAAGCTGCCCTTCCGCCAAGGACCGGCGTTGTCGCTGCCGGCCTTGCTCCGCCTCAGCCCGGCCGGGTTGATTGCGCGTCTGCACCGCCTGCGGCTGGACGCGCGCGGGCGGGCCGTCACCCGGGATATCGTCCCGCAAATCGAGGAACGCCTCCGGTTTCTCGACCACGTGGGCCTGGGATACCTGGCCCTTAACCGGCCCACGGAGACTCTCTCGGGCGGGGAAGCCCAGCGCATCCGTCTCGCCGCCCAGCTCGGGTCCAACCTTTCCGGAGTCCTGTACGTTCTCGACGAACCGACGATCGGGCTGCACTCGCGGGATAACGAGCGGCTCATCGCCACGCTCGAATCGCTGCGCGACAAGGGCAACACCCTGCTCGTGGTCGAGCATGACGATGCGCTGATGGAGCACGCCGACCACATCATCGATCTCGGACCTGGCGCCGGCGCCCATGGGGGTGAACTCATCGCGAGCGGAGCCCCGGAGGCGCTGAAGAAGAACCCCTCCTCCCTGACGGGAATCTTTCTCGCCAAGGGCATCGTCCATCCGCTGCGCGGCGCTTATCGGCCGGCGCCGCCATCGCGGAATCGCCGGGCCGGAATCGGCGACGGCACGGGCTGGCTTGAATTGCGCCGGGCGCGCTGCCGCAACCTGCGGGACGTGAAACTCCGTCTGCCGCTGGGACGACTCGTCATGGTCTGCGGACCATCGGGGGCGGGGAAATCCACCCTCTTCAGCGACCTCCTGGGGCCGGCCGTGGCCGCTGCCATCCGCGCGACCCGGGGCCGTTTCACCGGCCGCGGATTTGTCGCATCGACCGGTTTCAACATCGACGTTCCGCCCGCCGCAGGCCCCCCGCCGCCTCCGTTCGACGAATTGCGGGGAGCCCAGGGATTCAAGGCGGTGCTCGCGGTCGACCAGGCGCCGATCGGCAAGACACCCCGCTCGACTCCGGCGACCTACCTCGGAATCTTTGACCTGATCCGCCAGTTCTTTGCCACGCTGCCCGAATCCCGGATGCGGGGGTACACGGCTTCGCGCTTCTCCTTCAACACGGCGGGGGGCCGGTGCGACACCTGCCAGGGAGCGGGGCGAATCAAACTGGAGATGGCGTTCATGCCCGACGCCTACCTGCCGTGCGAGGCCTGCGGCGGCCTGCGCTACGGCCCCGAACTGGCCGACATCACCTGGAAGGGCCGGACCATCGGCCAGGTGCTGCAGCTCACTTTCGAGGAGGCGGCCGTCTACTTCGATTTCCATGCGCGCCTCGGGGAGATCTGCCGCCTGATGTGCGATTGCTGGCTTGGCTACCTGACGCTCGGCCAGAGCAGTCCGACGCTTTCCGGCGGTGAAGCGCAACGGCTCAAACTGGTGAGCGAGCTGGCCCGCGGCCTGCAGACCTTCTTCGAGCGCTCGCGGGGCCTGCGCTCCCGCAACCTATACCTGCTCGAGGAACCGACCATCGGCCTCCATCTGAGCGATTGCGAGAAGCTCATTCGCGTCCTCCACGGACTCGTCGACCAGGGGCATACCGTGGTGGTCATCGAGCATCATCTGGATCTGCTCGCCGAGGCCGACTGGCTGGTCGAGCTGGGTCCCGGCGGCGGGCCCGCCGGCGGCCGCATCGTATACCAGGGACCGGTGGCCGGCCTCGAACGGGTACGCCGCAGCCCGACCGCACCTTACCTGCGATCGCGGCTCGAACGGCGACCGGACATCAATCCCCGCGGTGTCCGAGCGCCAGGACCGTGACAAGCAGCGCGAACATCAGCGTCGGGATGATCACCCAGCCCGGCTGGATCGGGATCCGCCAGTGGTCGATCGCCCACGGAACGGCCAGACATTTCGCGATGATCAGCAACCAGCCGATCTCCAAGAAAAGGCGCACCCCGCGGGGCATGCCGGCGGAAAGCAAACCAGGCGCCTGCATGGCCGCACTCTAGCACAAGCCGCTGACGGGCTCTCCGCACCGCTTGACCTTCGCTGCGCAGTTCTTGCTCACCCGCGCCGGCGGCCTGGCCGGCGCCCCCTTAACGGGCGACCGCGCGGCGCACGGCCGTGACCAACGCTTTTGCCTCCACCGGCTTCAGCAGGCAGTCGGACAGCTCCGCCACCGCCACGCTGCGCGAGATCAACTCGGGATTCATATAGCCCGTCAACAGGATGCGCCGCGTCTTCGGTCGTACCTCGCGCATGCGCACGAGAAAATCGAGGCCCGCCTCGCCCGGGAGCATATGATCACAAACCACGACGGCGAAGGGTTCCGTGGTCAGCAGCATCTCCGCCTCAGCCGCCGTCGCGGCCGTCGTGACCTCAAACTCTCCCGCCAAGGCGATCTCCATTGTCTTCAGCAATGCGCGTTCGTCATCCACCACCAGTACGGCGGGACGCGCGGCCGGCGTCGGTGCCGGATGATTCGACGATTCCATGGGTTCCTCAGTTTGACCGCCGCACCCCCTGGTCATGCAGCTTGGCGGCATCCTGCACGACCTTGACCAACTCCCCCAATGAGACGGGTTTCAACAAATAGCGGAAAAGGGCGGCCTCATTGACGCTGCGCAGCAGCATCTCGGGCTTCATGTAGGCCGTCACGAGGATCCTCTGCATCTCGGGGTATTCCTCGCGGACCCGCACCAGAAAGCTCATGCCGTTGCCCCCCGGCATCAAATGGTCCGAGATGACTACCTTGAACCGTTTCGCCCGCAGCAGCGCGTCCGCCTCCTGGACCGAGGTCGCCACGGCAACCTCGAAATGAGGGGAAAGAGCCGCGGAATAAACCTCCAGCAACGGTTTTTCGTCATCGATCACCAGCACCGCGTCCCTCCCTGCCTCAGGGGGATCAGCGGCCGGGGTGCCTGCGTCAATCATGGTGGGCATCGTGTGTTTTGCCATTGGTTTGGCAAATCCATTTCCCTTTTCGTTCGGCCGCGGCCACGGGACGGGGACCTTCGTGCGAATTTGGGTTTGCCTCGGCTGTCGCCTGTCGGTTCCATCATCTTCACCATCCGAGGCATGGAGCAAATTGACCTGCACGCCGCCATTCGCAGCGGAACCCTGTCCGGGGTGCCAGCCGGCCTCCTGACCTTGGAGCATCTGACGGCGCCCAATGCGGCCGGAAGCACCCCGCTCCATACGGCGGCCCGCTATGGACGCCTCGGCGAAATCCCGGCTTCGGCGCTCACAGCCGACACGCTACTGCGCAAGAATGAATCCGGGTATACTCCACTGCACCACGCCGCCGAAGGCGGACACCTCGACCAGGTGCCCCGGTCGCTGCTGACGCGCGACCACTTGCTTGCCCGCAGCAACAGCGGCTATACGGTCTTCCACGTGGCCGCGGCGCATGGCCATCTGAACCAGATCCCGCCGGAGGTTCTGACCGAGGAAGTCGTGCGGCTGAAGACCGACCTTGGCAACACGCTGCTCCATGAGGCCGCGGAGAATGGCACGCTGCCCTTGGTCCCTCCGGCGCTGCTCACCGCCGCCCTCCTCGACGAACGAAACATCAGCGGCGAAACCGTCTATCACGTCGCAGCGCTCAACGGTCATCTCGACCAGGTACCGCGGCCGCTGCTGACGCGCGGGCATCTGCTGCTCCAGACCAATGCGGGCGACACCGTCCTGCATGCCGCCGCCATCGCCGGTCATCTCGAACAGGTGCCCCCGGATCTCCTGGTCCACGACAATCTCAGCGTCGCCAGCAAGTCGGGTTACACGGCAATCCATGCCGCGGCGGAAACCGGCCAGTTGGACAAGATTCCGACCGCGCAGCTCACGGTCGACCTTCTCCTCACCCGCAACGACCATGGCGACACCGCCGTCCATGCCGCCGCCTTTGCGGGACACCTGCGACAGATCCCCGCCGCGCTGTTGACCGCCGAGCTTTTGAACGTCCGGAACTATGACCGGGTCACCGTCGTCCGCACGGCCGAACGCAGCGGCCATGTTGACCAGATTCCCGCCGCCCTCCGCCCCAAGCCGCCCAGCGCCCTGAAACGCCTACTCCAGCGGATTGGGGAAACCCGGGCGCCGTGGGGTTAGGGCGCCCTGCCGGGGGAAACCCGGGACGGCTCGACCCGGGCGAAGGGGCCGGCATGCGCGCCATTAGGCTGGCTGCGGTTTCCCTCCGGCCGGGGATTTGCCTTCACCTCCCGCAAGCTATCACTTAGAGCGTGTCCTCCCCGGGTTGGCGTGGAAGCGCTCCGTCGGATGACGAAGGCGACTACCGCCGCCCGGCGATTCTTTCCCTCCTTCATGAACACCACCATCACCGCCATCTCGGCCCGCGAAATCCTCGACTCCCGCGGCAATCCCACGATTGAAGTCGACGTCCGCCTCGGCGCCGGCCACCTCGGCCGCGCCGCCGTCCCCTCGGGGGCTTCCACCGGAGAGCACGAAGCCCTTGAACTTCGCGACGGCGACAAGAAGCGTTATCTCGGCAAGGGGGTCCTCAACGCCGTGGCCAACGTCAAGGCGAAGATCGCCCCCGTCCTCATCGGCATCGACGCAACCGACCAGGTTGGTCTCGACCGCGCCATGCTGGCGCTCGACGGCACCAAGACCAAATCGAAGCTCGGCGCCAACGCCATTCTCGGCGTCTCGCTTGCCGCCGCCCGGGCCGCCGCCGCCGCGCTGGACCAACCCCTCTACAAGTACCTCGGTGGACCGAATGCGAAGGTGCTCCCGGTGCCGATGATGAACATCATGAACGGCGGGGCCCACTCGGATGCGCCGATTGATTTCCAAGAGTTCATGATCATGCCGGTTGGGGCCTCGAGCTTTCGGGAGGGACTGCGCATGGGGGCCGAGGTGTTTCACGCCCTCAAGAAGGTGCTCAAGGACAAGGGTCTCTCAACCGCGGTCGGAGACGAGGGCGGCTTCGCCCCGAAGCTTGAGTCGACCGAGGCCGCGCTCGACACCATCGCCTTCGCCGTCAAACAGGCCGGCTACACGCTGGGCAAGGAGGTCAAGCTGGCCCTGGATGTCGCCGCCTCCGAGTTTTACGACACTGCGAGCAAGAAGTACGTGTTCAAGAAATCCGACGGCCGCCAGCTCTCCGGTGATCAGATGGTCGCCTTCTACAAGGATCTCGTCACCAAGTACCCGATCGTTTCGCTGGAGGACGGCTGCAGCGAAAACGATTGGGAGACCTGGAAAAAGCTCACCGCGGCGCTGGGCTCGAAGCTGCAGCTCGTGGGCGACGACGTGTTCGTGACCAACGTCGACTTCCTGGCGCGCGGGATCAAGGAGGGCGTGGCCAATTCCATCCTGGTCAAGGTCAATCAGATCGGCTCGTTGACCGAAACGCTCGACGCCGTCGAAATGGCCAAGGAGGCGAACTACACCGCCGTGATCTCGCACCGCTCGGGCGAAACCGAAGACTCGACGATCGCGGATATCGCGGTGGCGACCAATGCCGGCCAGATCAAGACCGGTTCGCTGTGCCGCACCGACCGCGTCTGCAAATACAACCAATTGCTGCGCATCGAGGAGGAGTTGGGCAAGAGCGCCATCTACGGCGGCAAGCTGTAAACCCCGACGCAATCCGGGCGAGGCTCCGCGAGGGCCGGTCAGTGGACCGGCCCTTTTGCCGATGCCGAACGCCCGGATGTCCCCCGCTCCCACGTCCGCGGGCCGGGGATCAACCGTCGCGATCCATCCGCGCGATTTGCAGATTCCGCGCGTGAAACTCGAGCGCCTCGCGCACGTGCTCATCCCAATAGTCCCATTCGTGGCCGCCCGGATACTCGCGGTATTCATGCGGCACCCGCAGCTCCTGCAGTTCCCGGTGAAATGCCCGATTATACTCCAGCAGCGGGTCCTGCGTCCCGCAATCGAGCAGGATCCGCGGTAGACGCCGATGACGGCGCCGCGCGCGCCGGACGAGGGCGAGCAGGTCGTGCCGCGTGCCCATGGGTTGCCGGCCAAAAACGCGTTGCAGCTCCCGATAAAATGCCGGCGGATGGCGACGGAAGACTTCGTCTTGGCGGGCCCGGCGCGGGCTCACGTCCAGATTGAAACGCATGAGCGCCCCGGAATGGCTGTTGACCGAGCAGAATTTCTCAGGGTGCCCGAACGCCAGCCGCAAGGCCCCGTAGCCGCCCATGGACAGACCGCCGATCGCGCGCCCCCCTCGCGTTGACCGCGCGGGAAAGTTGCGTTCGACGAACGCCGGGATTTCCTCGCCAAAATGCCGCCCGTACGACGGGCCCTCGTTGTTATCGGTATAGAAGCCGCGGTAGCCGTCGGGCATGACCACGATCAGGGGCAACTCTCGCGCGTAGGCCTCGATCCGGGATCGCCGCAGCCACGTCGTCGAGTCGTCGCTCAGTCCGTGCAGTAGGTACAATGTCGGGTGCGGCGGGCTTCCCTGTGACGGCAGAATGACCTGCATCGTCGTCTGTTTTCCAAGAACTTCGCTTCGCCAGTGAACCTGTGCCCAAGACATGGTGAGGACCAGTATCAGCGACCATCGGTCCAGGTATCAAGTCCCCGGCGGCCGCGGGTCACAAACCACCATCCGTTCTTCCCACCGATTCTCACGCCGTTGCCGTTTGGTCCAGCCTCCTCACTCGACCCGCAGGAGGCAGCCGCGCAGGTATTCGCTCTCCGGCATCGTTACGAGCACCGGGTGGTCCGGCGGTTGGTGACAGAACTCGAGGACCTGCACGTGGCGCTTCGCGTCCGCCGCGGCTTCCGCCAGCATGGCGCGAAAGTCGACATCCTGCACGTGATGGGAACAACTGAAGGTCGCCAGGACCCCGCCGGCCGAAAGGCTCTGCATCGCCCGCAGATTGATCTCCTTGTAGCCCCGCATGGCGCCGCCGAGCGAACCCCGCGATTTCGCGAACGGCGGCGGATCGAGAATGATCAGATCCCAAGACTCCTCGCGATGTGCGGTGAAATAGTCGAACACGTTGACCGTCATGAACTCCGCCCGTAAGCCGTTGCGTTCGGCGTTGCGTTTCGCCTGGGTCACCGCCTCCCCGGAACTGTCGAGCCCGCACACCGTCGAGGCGCCGGCTTTGGCACACTGCAATGCGAAGGATCCCTGATTGCAGAAGGCATCGAGAACGCGCACGCCTTCCGGCCTCTCGGCCGCCAGGCGGGCGACCTGCCGCGCCACCATCAGGTGATGAGGCCGTTGATCGAGATAAAATCCGGTCTTTTGCCCCCGCTGCAGGTCGACCCAATAGTCCAAGCCGTCAATGTTCAGCCACCGCGGTTCCCATGGGCCCCCGGAGAACGTCCCGACCTGGAGCGGCAGGCCCTCCAACTTGCGGACCGGCGCATCGTTGCGGACGACGATGTCAGCCGGTCGCAATAAATCCTGGAGTAAGCCAAGGAGCGTATCCTGGCGCCGGTCCATCGCCAACGTCTGCGTTTGGAGGACCAGGGTGTCTCCGTAACGGTCCACCACCACCCCAGGCAGGCCGTCGGATTCGGACCACACCAAGCGGCAGAAGGCTCGAGCCGAGCCGGCAATTCCCTCCCTCCTTCTCAAGGCTCCTGCCAGCGCTTCGCGTAAGTAGGTATCATCAAGCTCGACTCGCGCACGACTCAACCGCCGCCAGATGATTTGCGACCGGCCGTTATAGATGCCGGTGCCCAGGAACCGCCCCCGTGCGTCGCGGCACTCGACCGCTTCCCCGTCAAACTCAGCCGAAAGCCGGTCGCGTGTCTCGTTGGCGAAGACCCACGGATGTCCGCCCAAGACGCGCGCCGAAAGGTTCGGCTTGAGGTGCAGCGAGACCGGCATTCCAGGCATCATCACCGCAATCGGGGACCGGAGAAGTCAAAAAGTGCTTCCGCGCGACCGCCGTCTCAGCCCCGAAATGAAATCCGTCGCCGTCCTCATAACCTTCAGGAGCGCGCACGACGCTCACGAACATGACTCTAAAGCCAAGACCGAGGACGAAAGCGGCACTGAGGGCGAGTAGGATTGCGATCATGATTTATCCGGGAGTATATCGTCACCACCCCGGCAAAACCAAACGCCAATCATTGGTTGAAAGGTTTTTAGCAATTGATTTGCAATCCCTCAAGAGCTCAGGGATTTCTCTCGAGTGAACCTGAGCAATCCCACCGTTTGTTGTTTTATATAAACAACTTCCGTATCGGTCTAGTACCAGTAGCCGCAGTGCTCCGTAACCGTGCAATTGACCTCCGGCGATCGTGCGGGAACTACAACTGTCAAGTACTCGGAAAGCCCTTCCACCGATGAGTCCCAACCGGACGACGCGACCTCGCGTCCAATCGATCCACTATCGACGATCGGCAACGCGCCGAAGTGAAACCCGGATCCGTCCTCCCAGCCCTCCCGGGCAGACGCAATCCCATGGAGGACCACCCCGATTCCAGCCAGAATCAGGACCAAACCGAGGATGCAGAAGGGCGCGGACATCGTCGTCTCAATTAACACCGATCCTCGCAAAAACCCGTCGATGCGGCTCCGCATATCTTGCCCAAGGAGCCGCAGAATCTGTTCCCAAGAGCGGCGTTACCGCGACGCCCATCCGGTCCGCCCGCCGACAAAAAGCTTCCCCTCGGGGCCTCCGGGCGCTTCCGTTGTCCCCTTTTCCATGTCGGCCGCCACCGAAATCGCCCGCCGCCGCACGTTCGCGATCATCTCGCATCCCGATGCGGGCAAGACCACGCTCACGGAGAAATTCCTCCTGTACGGCAATGCCGTGCATCTCGCCGGCGCAGTGAAGGATCGCAAGAACCAGCGCGCCACCCGCTCGGACTGGATGGAACTGGAGCGGCAACGCGGCATCTCCATCTCCTCCACGGTCCTGCAATTCGAATACGCCGGCTTCGCGATCAACCTGCTCGACACCCCCGGCCACAAGGACTTCTCCGAGGACACCTACCGGGTGCTCACCGCGGTCGATGCCGTGGTGATGGTGATCGACGCCGCCAAGGGCATCGAGGCCCAGACCCGCAAGCTCTTTGAAATCTGCCGGCGGCGAGGCGTTCCGATCTTCACCTACATGAACAAGTGCGACCGGCCGACGCTCAACCCGATCGCGCTCCTCGACGAACTTGAGCACGTGCTCGGATTGCAATCCTGCGCCGTCACCTGGCCGTTGGGCAACGGTCCCTCGTTTCGCGGGGTGTTCGACCGCCGTCTGCGCCAGGTGCATCTGTTTGAACGGGTGCCGGGCGGCGCCTTCCGCGCTCCCGAGCAGGTGACCGATTTGGAAGATGCCCGGGTGCGCGCGAAACTCGATCAAGGTACTCATCGCGAAACCATCGAGCAACTCGCCATGCTCGAGGGCGCCGGCCATCCCTTTGATCCGGCCGCCGTCCGCGCCGGCCGGCAGACCCCGGTGTTCTTTGGCAGCGCGGTGAACAACTTTGGCGTCCAGCTTCTGCTCGACGGATTCCTCCGCGACTCGGTGCCACCCGCGCCGCGCCGCGGGCTCGCGGCCGCCTTCGTCGACGAAGCCGAGCCGACCGAGGCGCCCGAAGCCCTGGCTTCCGACGACGGCCATGGACACAACGGTCGGCACCCCGTCCCGGTCACCCACGACAAGTTTTCCGGTTTCATCTTCAAGATCCAGGCGAACATGGATCCGAAGCATCGCGATCGCATCGCCTTCCTGCGCGTGTGCTCCGGCCGGTTCGAGCGGGACATGGTCGTGACGCACGTGGCGACCGGTCGCCGGGTGCGCCTGTCCTCCTCCCACAAGCTTTTCGGTCGCGAACGCGAAACTCTGGACGAGGCTTGGCCGGGCGACATCGTCGGCCTCGTCGGCCACGACAGCTTCGGCATTGGCGACACGCTGACCACGGACCCTGCGATCAGTTACCACGAAATCCCGCGATTCGCGCCCGAGGTGTTCGCCTTCCTCAGCAATCCCACACCCGCCGCCGCCAAAAAATACCGCGCGGGCCTCCAGCAACTGCTGCAGGAGCACATTGTCCGCTCGTTCAATCTGCGACATCTGCCGCCGGGCGTCACCCTGCTGGCCGCCGTCGGGCCCCTGCAGTTCGAGGTCGTCCAGTACCGCCTGCAGAGCGAATACGGCGCCGAGTCACGCCTCGAAACCGCGCCATGGCAGAGCCTGCGCTGGCTCGCACCGCACCCCGCGCTCGCGAACCCGGCGGCGATCGTCGTGGCGAGCGGCGTGGCTTGGGGTTCGGACTCCGAGGCCCGTCCTGTCATCCTCTTTCCGAGCGACTGGACCCGGCGCTATTTCGAGGAAAAGAACCCCGAACTCCAGCTCCTCGAGCTACCGCCGATTTCCTGAATCCGCCGGTCGAAGACAGCGGCGACGACGTCCGCGCGAGGCCCGGTTTGCGCGAGGCGATACCGCAGGCCGCCTGGTCACTCGACCCGCTGGCCGAGATTGAAGGCCACCACACTCTCGACGGCCTTGCCCTTCGCCAGCGCCGGATAGAAGTGCAGGTCCGACCGGACTGCCTCGAGTGCCGCATCGCTCACCGGCCGCGAGCACGCGGCGTTTTCGTAGAAGCCGGCGACCCGGCCATCCCTGCCCACTTTCACATAGACGGTCCGGTCGAGTTTTGCCTCCGGGAGCCTGTCCGCCAGATCCGCCGGCCAATAGGCCTTGGCCGGGGCGGGAGGTTTCGTCTGCTCTCGATTCCGGATCTCATAGTCGATCAGCGAATACTGAAACGCCTCGTCCCCGGTCATGGCCATGTGCTTCGGCGCGGCGTTGGTGGCGACCTCGGTACCGTGTTCGTAGAGGTGGATCTGATAATCCTCGAGCTGGTATCCCCGCGGAAATCCTCCGCGGAACAGCCGCACGGTTTCCGGCTTGTCATTTATGGTCGGCAGCACCTGGGCATAGATCAACAGCCGCGTGGTCTTGGCATCATCCGGACTTTCGCGGAACCGGACAACGACGACCAGGTAAGGATCCGTCAGCGGAGTCGGCGACGAGATCTGAAACGAAAGCCTGAAGGCGTCGAAAAGCTGCCGGTCCAGCTCCTCCTGTTCCTTGGCGATCGCGTCGGGCACCGAATTCATGGTGGAGCCCTGGGCCAACACGCTTTGCTGCACCGCCCCGGCCGCGTTGGCGAGATCGGCGGCGGAGTAAGTCGGAGCCGGCGGCGGTCCTGCGCGCGGGTCCCAGTGGGCGATTGTCTGCTGCTCGCGTCCATCGACGCCCTGCATGTCGTTCAGGGTCGCCACGGACTGGTCTACGCTGTCCGAGGCCTCGCCCGCCAGCATCATGGCTTCCCGGGCGTGATGTCGGGGATCGTTGGCCGACGTATACGCGCGCTCCGCCGTCAATTTGATGATGGTGGCACCGCCCTTGGTCAGCTTCAGGGCGTTGTCGATCTTCATCCGCAGTTCCGAGTCGCGCACCACGACGCGTCTGCCGTCGACATCGATCACAAAGGAGTTCCGCTGCACACCCTGCACCGGCCAGACCTTGCCGTCCTTCTCGACGGACAGATTGGCTCCCATATAAAGCATATACGGTTTCAATACGGGGGCGGCCCCGCCGGCCGCGGGCAGCGGAATGGGCAATAATCCAAGGGCCAGCATCGCGGCGAACAGGCGGAGCGGCAGCTCTCCGGGAATAACAGGGACAGGGTGGGTCTTCATGATGGCGGGGTGACGAAAGCTTTTCTTGCAGCCTGCGGGCGCCTCCGGCGCACGATCCGGTTCGCCCCGTTTGTCGCGCAAAATCGTGGCGTTGGCGAGCGGCGAGTCCCATCGCGAGGCCCTCCCGCGGATACGGCGCCTGGGGTCGGGCCCTCGCGCCGGTTCGAGGGGCACCGGCAGGGGCCGCCCGTGGCCTCGCCCCGAGGTCCGGAGATCGTGCTGGCGAAAACCATCAGTCGATGTGCTGGCCCAGATTGAGCACGATCACTCCCTCGACCGGTTTGCCGTAGTCCAGGGCGGGCTCAAAGCGCAGGTCGGTACGCACCGCTTCCAGCGTGGCGTCGCGGACCGGCCGGGTGCAGGCTTGGTCGCCGTAAAAACCGGCGACCCGGCCGTCCTGGCGCACTTTCACGTAAAGCAGCCGGTCCAATTCCCTGCCCGGAAGCCGAGCGGCAAGATCCCTGGGCCAGAAGGCGCCGGCCGGCGCCGGTGGCCGGGTCTGATCTCGATGCCGGGTTGCATAGTCCACGAGGGAATACTGGAACGCTTCATCTTTCGTCATCGCCATCTGATTGGGCGTGGCGCTCGTGGGGACCTCGGTTCCGTGGTCATAGAGGTGGATCCGGGAATCCACGAGCTGGTAACCCCGCGGAAATCCCCCCCGCATCAAGCGCACGGTCTGCGGCCTTTGATCGATGGCCGGCAACACCTGTGCATAGACCAGCATTCGCGCCGTCTCGGGGTTGTCCGCTCTCTCACGGAAGCGCACCATGACCACCAGGTAGGGATCCGTGAGCGGCCGGTTCGACGAAATTTCGAAGGACATCCGGAATGCGTCAAAAAGCTTCCGCGCGAGCTCGGTCTGTTCCCGCGACACCGCGTCCGGCGTCGAGTATCGGTCCGAACCCTGGTCGGCCAGGCTTCGCTGAAACGCGTCGTTCGCCGACGCCAGCATTTCCGGAGTGACGGTGGAGGAACCGCGCCCGGCGATGCTCTGGAGCCGGTTGAGGTTGTATGCGGCAATATCCAGACCATCCGACGCCACGCTCGCCGCCTGCGAGACGTCGTGAGCCCACTGTCGGGGATCGTTTTGCGGCGTGTAGGCGCGTTCGGCCTTCAGTTTCGTCACCGTGGCGTACGTGGTCGTCATTTTCAACCGGTCGACGACCTTCATCCTCAATTCAGTGTCACGTACCGGCACGCGTTCGCCGTCCGCCTCGACCTCGAAGGCGTTCCGCCGCACCCCTTGCACGGGCCAGAGCTTGCCGTGCCACTCCACGCTCAGGTCCGCGCCCATAAACAGCGTGTAGGGCTTGCCCGAAGCCCGGGTGGGGCCGGCCGCTCCCGGGGCCCCGGAGAGCGTGACCAGCGCGAGCGGGAGGATCACCAGGGTGCCCAGCAGACGGCAGGCCCACAACCGCGGCCCGGCGGCAATTGCACGAGGTTTCATGGCTGGGGCGGTTCAAAAGGTGGCGCCACCATTTTCCCCGGAGGTCGGGGACGAGCGGTGACGGGATCAGCCGGTTTTTTCTTCCGCGGGAATCAGCGTCCGGATCCGGGCCAGATAATCTTCGACGGTGTCGGACGGGTGGAGCTGCAGGGCCTTCTGGAGATAGGCGGCCGCCCTGGCGTAATGGCGCGTCCGCACTTCGATGTTCGCCAGTTCCAGGCTTGCCCGGTAGGTGCTGTCCGGAATGCGGTATGCTTCCTCGTAGGCGAAACTGGCGTGCGCCCAATCCTTTTCCTCGATATAGGTGCGACCGAGCGTGAGCAAGGCGGGGCCGTTGAGCGGCGCGAGCGCGAGCAATGCCTCGATTTCGCGTCGGGCTTCCGGCCACTGCTTCCTCGCCATCGACAGGTCGGCCCGCGTCTGCAACAGCGCGAGTTTTCCGGCCGGCGTAAGGTCTCCCTTGACCGCCGCGAGCGTCTGCTCCGCCTCCGCGAGGCGCCCGGCGGCGATGAGCACCTCGGCATAATAGATCAGCTTCTGCTCGCCGCGCGCCCGCGCCGGCCCGAGGAGCTTCGCATAGGCCGCCGCCGCCTCCGGCGCGAGGCCCTGCTCGGCGTAGAGGTCGCCAAGCAGCGACATCTCGTCGGGATCCGCCGCGCCCGCCGCCTCGGCCGTCTCCAAGATGGCGATCGCCTCCAGTTTGCGGTGATCCGAGATCAGAATGCTCGCATAATCCAGCCAGAGCGCGGTCTCGGTCGGCTTCTCCTTGATGAGGCTCCGGACCAGCGGCTCGGCCCGTCCGTATTCCTTTCCCTTGATGTAGATCCGCAGCAGCCCCTCCTGCCAGTCGGTGTTCGTGGGGTCGGTGCTCGCCGCCTGCAAATAGGCCGCTTCCGCGGGGACGAGGTCGCCCTGCGTTTCGAGGCAGTAGCCCAGCAAACCAAGGGTGCTCGGATCCCGGTCGCCCAGGGACATCGCCTTGGAGAAGCACTTCACCGCCTCGGCCAGTCGATTCGTCGAATAATACAGCACGCCGAGATTCTTCCAGGCGCGCAGGAACTCCGGATAATGCTCCACGGCGCTCCGGTAATACTTCTCGGCCAGGTCCATCTTCTTCGCCTCGTAATAGGCGTTGCCGAGGACGAACTCGAACGCCGGACTGGGCTTCTCCTTTTCGCCCATCATGGTCTCCAGCAGCTTCACGGCAAAGTCCGGGTTGGCCGCCAGCATGGCGACCACCTTTTCGTACAGCGCGTATTCCTCCGGCGTCAGCTCCGGCTCGCGCTCATGCAGGATGGAACTGGAGGCCTTGACGAGCTTCTGGGTGTTCACCGAGGGCGGGGATGCCGTGCGGCTCGTGACCCAGTGTTCCTGCTGGTAGCGCTCGAAGTCACTGGCGGCGTCGTTCTGGCCCCGTGCGGCCTGGGCGCCGATCACCACCAACACCAACAGGAGGGGAAGGGGTTTTTTCATCGGACATCGAAAGGGCTGCCGCCGCCGTCCACCGTCACGCGGATTGCCTGTTGCGCCAGGCATTTCACCTTCTTGCCGCGGCGGATCGCCGGCGAAAACTCCCATTCGTCCTGCACCGTCCGGGCGACCAGCTGGTCGAATTCGGGTTTGCCCGACGACTCGACCACCCGGGCGCTCACGGCGCGCCCATCCATGTCGATCACGAACATCAGCACGACCCGCAGGCTGCGCGCGCCGGCAAAAAAGCGGCCGGCGCCGGGCGGGGCCACGCGAACGATCGCCTGCGGCGCCCGGTCCACCTCGCTGACCTGGTAAACCCGTTGGACGTCGACCGCGACATCCACCCGCGGCTTTAGGTCCGTGTCCAGGTAACCGAATTTGACGATCGCCCCGGGCAGGACCCGCGTGGCGGGCACCAGCCCCTCCAGATCGGGCGGCACGACGGCGATATGCACGGGGCTGTCCGTCGCCTCCACGTCGAGGCCGGCCAACGCCACCATATTTTCCGCCGGCTGGGGCGGTGGCTCCAAGTTGCGCGGCGGCGGGGGCGGCGGCTCCAACGGGACCGAGACCGCGCGCAGGTCCATGATCTCGGCCACGGGATGGCTGGGGCGGACGTCCTCGAAATGCGCCAGGGCCCAAAACAGCGCGAACGTGAAACCGAGGCCGAGGAACCAGCACAGCGCCTCCTCCCGACCAGAGACCTCCTCGGCAACGTTGGCAATACGGTCCATCCCCGGTCCTCAGTTGGCGCGGGCCGTGGCGAACTGGACGTGCGCGATCCCCGAGCGCTTGGCCTCCGTGTAGACCGCGGCAAAGGTGCCGAGATTGGACGAACGGTCGCCGCGGATGATGACCGCCGGCGAGCGGCCGATCGCGGCCTGCTTCAGCACCTCGGCCACCTGGTCGGTGCGGATCTCCTGCCCGTCGAAATAGATGCGATTGTCCGCAGTGATGGCTATGAACAGCACATTCTGCTCCATGCTGACCGTGCCGGAGACATCCGGCTTCTGCACCTCGACGCCGGGATCATTCACGAACGCGCTGCTGATCATCAGGAAGATCACCAGCACCATCACGCAGTCGACCATCGGTAC